>JAFAHT010000546.1 GCA_019237095.1 Planctomycetaceae bacterium | reverse complement strand
CAGCACCGTCCTGCCGAAGAGTCAGTGGACGGTTCCGCTCACCTCATTTAGCGGTACGTCGCCCGCCTACACCAACCCCTACAACGGCAGCAATCAGTACAACTTCGCGCCCAAACACGAAGGAGCGCTCTTCTTCACGGCCACGAACGGGGGTAACGACCCGAGCACTTCGAACCCCCTTGTTCCTCACTACGCTCCTTTGCAACAATTGCAGACCGACCTCGCAAATAACACCGTCGCCCGATACAACTGGATCACGCCTGACCAGTACAACGACATGCACTCGGCGTTGAACACGAACTTCACCTACAAGGGCGTCACCTACGCCGCCGGCACCGATCAAGAGGCGGTTGCGCTGGGTGACAACTTCCTTTCCAAAATCATCCCGCAGATCATGGCCTCTCAGGCTTACAAGAACAACGGCGTGATCGTCATCTGGGGTGACGAGAGCGAAGGCACGAATCAGAACGACTTCAGCCACACCTTGCCCGAGATCGTGATCTCGCCGCTGGCCAAGGGCAACGCGTACGACAGCACCCTGGATTACACGCACTCGTCCGATTTGAAGACCTGGGAAGAACTCTTCGGCGTCTACGCGCCCGGGGGCGGGTTCCTGGGCGATGCGAACACCCCTGGCACCAACGACCTTTCGGATCTGTTCGTCCCCGGCGCCATCCCCGAGCCGAGCTCGATAATCATGATGAGCATGGGTTTGGCTATCGGCGGCCTGTACGGCTTGATGCGACTCGTGCGCCGCAAGGCCGCCTGAGGCCGAGTTATTTGAGGGCCGCACGGAGCCCGCGGGGCGACGGGGAGCGATAAGGGGACCTGCCATCCGGTGTATCCGTCCAATGCGCGCCGAGATGTTCTCCACCGAGGACGATTATGCCGCCTTCGAGCGCGTCCTCGAGGAGGCGTTCCGGCGCGAGCCGTTGCGCATCCTGGGCTACTGCGTGACGCTCAATTACTGATACCTGGTGGTCTGGCCGCAGGACGGAAAGGACCAGCAGGTCTCGGAGTTTCTGGGCTGGCTCATTGAGTTCCGGAGAGGAGCCAGGAGCTTTCGCCTCTCGTCCATGACGCCGACGGTGATCGACTTCTTGTGAAGGTCGACGCCGATGAAGTTCATTGCAGGTCTCCGGGTCTGGGTAAACGGGGTAATGGGCAAAACTTCTCAAGTCTTCCCCAGGTTCAGCGGTTCTGCAAACCGTCGCGTCGACCTTCACCTCCCTCTCATAGCTTCAATTCTCGGTCGGCGGCATGGGGCTCTGGAGAGCCTCGCCGACCGCAGGCGTCGTGGCGCGAAAAGCGCTGAATCTCTACTTTTCTCTACCAAACGTCCGTTCAGTACCGGTGAGAAGTTGGCCTTGTATAAGCTCGTTCGGGCAGTGGTTTCCTGAGCCCCCCCGTCCTCAGCGACCTCAGGTATCCCAGCCCCCGACCGTCGGCGCGTCACCTGAAGACGCTCGCCGAACGAAACAAATTCGCAACGAAAGCAGTCGGGATCAGAGGGCGGTCAAGACCAACTTTGCAGCAGGCCAGGGCCGCCCATCGTCATGACAGCAGGAACTCAAGGTCCTCGCGGGTGAGGGTAGAAATGACGCGGTTGTCGGCGTTGAGGATGGCGTCAGCCAGATCGCGCTTCTTCTGCTGGAGTTCGAGAATTTTCTCCTCGACGGTGCCGCGGCAGATCAGGCGGTAGGCGAAGACGTGCTGGGTCTGGCCGATGCGGTGTGAGCGGTCGATGGCCTGAGCCTCGACGGCCGGGTTCCACCATGGGTCGAGCAGGTAAACGTATTCAGCAGCGGTCAAGTTGAGTCCCAGACCCCCGGCCTTGAGGCTGATCAGGAAGATGGGGCAGTCCGGGTCGTTCTGGAACCGCTCGACCTTGGCGGCCCGGTTGCGGGTGCGGCCGTCGAGGTACTCATAAACGAGCTGTTCCTGGTCGAGCCGCTCCCGGACGATGGCCAGGAAGCTGGTGAACTGGGAGAAAACCAGCACCTTGTGCCCCTCCTCAACGACCTCGGCGATCGAGGGCAGAAGCATCTCGAGCTTGGCGCTGGGTTCGGAGCTCGCGTCGGGGTTGATCAGCCCCGGGTGGCAGGCGGCCTGGCGGAGCCGCAAGAGGGCCTCGAGGACCTCGATCTTGGACCGGTTCAGCTCGACGGCATCTTTGCGCAAGAGAGCATCGCGGTAGTGGACCCGCAGCTCGTCGTAGCAGCGACGCTGTTCGGTTTCCATGTCGCAGTAGAGGGTCTGCTCGGTCTTCTCGGGCAGATCTTGGACGACCTGGGACTTGGTGCGGCGGAGGATGAATGGCCGCAGGGTCTTTGCAAGCAGAATCCGGTCGGCCGCGTCGAGCCCAGCGCCGGTACCGGCGCTGGCGTACTTCTTGAAGACGGTATCACTGCCAAGCATGCCGGGGTTGAGGAACTCGATGACCGACCAAAGCTCGCCCAGGTGGTTTTCGATCGGTGTGCCGCTGATCGCCAGGCGATGCCGTGCTCGGAGCAGGCGTGCGGCCTTCGCAGACTGGCTGTCGGCGTTCTTGATCGCCTGCGACTCGTCCAGCATCACGTAGTCAAACTCAAAGTTGGTCAGCTCGGTGATATCTGTGCGGAGCGTGCCGTAGGTAGTGATGATCAGGTCGTATTCGGCGAACTTCTCGCGAAGTGAGTGGCGGCCTGGGCCGGTGTAGTCAAGCAGCTTGAGCCGAGGCGTGAACTTAGCAGCCTCCTGGATCCAGTTGAAGACCAGCGAGCGCGGCACAACCGCCAGGGCCGGTCCCTTGGCCTGGCGGCGGTATCGCCGGCGCTGGAGCAGGGCCAGGACCTGGATCGTCTTGCCCAGACCCATGTCGTCAGCGAGGATTCCGCCGAAGCCGAACCGCTGGAGGTAATCAAGCCAGCCCAGTCCCTCGCGCTGGTACGGCCGCAGCTCACCATGGAAGCCGGGGGGTGAGTCAAGCGCGACGACCCCTTCGAACTGGCGGAGGCGCTCGCGGACCTTTTCGAAGGCCGCGTCAACCTGGATCTCGGGTTGGTTGGCCAAAAGGGCGTCAAGCACGCCGGCCTGGGAGGCGTTGAAGCGCAGAGCACCGTTCTCGGCGGTTCCCAGATCGGCGAGCATGCCGTACTTCTTGAGCCACTCCTCCGGCAGCATGCCCATGGAACCGTCGCCCAGCTCGATCATGGTCTCACCCCGGCGGGCGGCAGCGAGAAGGTCGGGAAGGTTGACGCTCTGGCCCCCGTAGTCGATGCCGCCGTCGAGGTCGAACCAGTCGATGCCGGTGGATAGCGCGAGCTTGAACTCGCCAGCGGGGTGGATGAGTTTACCCTCGGCCTCGACCCGCCAGCCGGCCAGTACCAAGTCCTTGGTGACTGGTCCCATCCGCTTGGCTGGCAGTTCGAGCGTTCCCGGGTCAAGCCGTGGGTCCTTGGCCTCGCGGAAGCCCAACTCGAACAGCTTGATGTCAGCCGACGACTCCGTGCGGGGATCGCGGCGGATGACAAGTCCTAGCTCCGTCGAGACGGCCAATGGTGTGGTCCGCCCGGCCGGGATGATGGCACCGTCATAGTCGAATTCAAGCTCGCCGAGAAGTTTGTCGGCCGCCATACCCCAGTTCTGGCGCGGCGAGCGCAAAGTCAGGCAGGGGCGGGGCTTGGCAACAATCTCCTCGAGGCGGATCGACTCAATGAGTTCCAGGGCAGGAACGCGTGTCTCGGCCAGGATCCGGCCTAGCATCAAGTCCTGCTGGGGCTCGACGAAGGTGATCTCCTTCTCGTAGCGCAGTCGGAGGATCCACGACATGACGCCCAAGTCGTCGAACCGCGCGGCGCGGCCAACGCCCAGGACAAGAAGCCCGGGCAAGAGTACCAGGGGCTCGGCCAAGTCCATCCGATTCTCGCCCCGGCGCAGGCCGCCGCGCCAGGCCCAGCGCTTACCGCCGGCCTCGGTCCGGATCTCCAGCCAGAATCGCCAGGGCTGACCGTCGTCCCACCGCATCGTTGGCGGATCATCCTCGCCCTCGGTCCGCCGGAGGCGAAGACGGCCGGTCTTGGCAAGACGCTCGACGAGCCCCGCCTGGTCCTTACGGAGAACGAACCGGCGGATTCCACGCAGGTCGCTGGCCGCTCGTCCCGGGCTCGCGGCTGAGCTCGTGGATGGGGCTGTGCCGTTGCCAGCCGATCCGCTGGTAGAGGCGCCGTGCGACGATGTGCCGTGGTGAGCCTCGTCAAGCAGGGCCAGTAACAGGCGGTCCTCGGGGTCATACTTGACGTGCGCCGCGCGGGGGGCGTACCACCAGGGACGCAGGGGCCCCCACTCACCGGTGGGCTTCCGCTGACGCCGCGCCAGGTCGATGACCACTTGGTTGTGGTTTTGGGTGGCCGCAACGTCCAGAACGTAAACCAAAAGCCGCTTGGCATTGCGGTTGATCGGCTTGGTCCGCGCAGCGGCCTGCCCCGGAATGGGCCGGGCCCTACCGCGGCCGACGACCCGTCGATCCCGCGGGACCGATCCTGGGGCCGATCCTGGAGCAACCCAGCTCCCTTCCGAGCCGCCCGGGTTACCGATAATGCCTCGACCGCGGGCGGGGCGATCCTTGGAATTTCGCGACCGCGATGGGCGGGCACCAACGCGCGGCAGGCGCTCACCGCCCATGTTCATTCCCAGATCCAGATCCATGCTCGCGAGTGGTTCCTGCTGGGGATCTGGCTTCGGACCCGCGCCTGGTAGGTTACCTGTTGCGGCGCTCCGCCGCGGCAGCTCAGGAATGAAGCGGACCGCAAAGCTGGGTGCTGTCTGCAAGAAGCCTCGCGAATCCGCCAGCAGCAGGGTCGCCCAGAGGTGCTTGCACGGCTCACCTTGCGGACTGAAGTATGGGCAGGTGCACGAGGCCAGAAGCTTCGCACCCCGGAGCCGCACCCGGACGCGATACTTGGTCGTGCCGCGCACCTTGGCCACGACCTCATTGGGCTTGGCCGATATCAAGCTGACACGACCCTTGGAGAAATACGACTGGCCCCGCGAGCGGACCGCGTCGCTGAAGTTTCGGGCGACTTTCTGGGCTATCCCCATATTTCTGTCCTCCTCGGACGGACCTTTCAATCCGACCTTGAAGGGTCACTCCTCTCGACTCGAGTCGTTTTTCGCTCGTTCTCGTCCGGTATGATCAAGCCGTGCCCACTGTTCTCAAACGTCGAGATTCTTGACCTCGAGAGCATGCCTTTCGATGAACTCCCTGCGCGGTTCGACATCGTCACCCATCAGGGTGGTGAACAGGTCATTGGCGGCAGCCGCATCATCGAGCCGTACTTGCATGAGCGTGCGGCGAGTGGGGTCCATCGTGGTTTCCCAGAGCTGTTCGGCATCCATCTCACCCAACCCTTTGAACCGCGTGATCTTCATTCCCTTCTCGCCGATCTTGCGGATGGTCATCACCAGGGCACGAAGATCAAGCAAGGAGTGGACCTCGCCGTCGCGGTGAAGGGCAAACCGTGGCGGCGGCTCGTCACCGGTTACCTCGCGGGGCAGCAGCACGTCGGCGCGCAAACCGAACTCGTCGCGCAGTCGGGCCAGATGCTTGTTGAGAGTCTTGACCTCATGCAGCTCGATGCGGCGGACTTTCCGGGGCCCCGTGTGGGAAGGCGTCAAAACTGCGTCATGGGTAGCCTCCTCAGGGTCGCCGACCGTCTCCGTGGACTCCTTGTCTCCCTTCTCGAATTCGGACTGGGACAGGAATGCCACGTCATGAATCTGCCGGTAGTCGTCGCACTCCTGCTCGGTCCAGCAAGGGACTTCCGTGCCGTGGTCTTCGATCAAGAACTGGGGTAGCAGGCCAGCACGGGGATCGGCCTTGGGATCGGTCGCGGGGTGAGCCAGGTGCAAAAAGTCCCGTACCGATCGGCTGCGCCGGCCGAATGCCCGAAGCCCTTGCTCGATGGCCCCCACGAGGTCGAGGAGGTTTCTGAGCCGGTCTCCCCGGACCTCTGTGGCTGCTTGGTCCGCTTTGTCATGAGCTGGGCCTTCACTGCCGAGCGCAGCGTCGGGCGGGGAGGGGGAGGAAAGCTCCGAGCCGGCCAGACCCGTGTCGATCAGGATCGTTTGCATCTGGTCTTCCGTGTGGACGTACCGCCGGTCTTTCTTGTTGTTGACGATCATGTAGAGTGGAGGCTGCGCCACATAGAGATGCCCTTCGGCCACGAGGCGGGGCATCTGGCGGTAGAAGAAGGTCATGAGCAGGGTCCGGATATGAGAACCATCAACATCGGCGTCGCTCATCATGACGACCTTCCCGTACCGCCGCTTGGCCGGGTCTTCTTCTTCACCGATCCCGTTACCGACGGCCGTGATGATGTTGCGAATCTCCTCGTTGCTGAGCACACGATCGAGCCGGGCGCGCTCGACGTTGAGGATCTTGCCGCGCAAGGGGAGGATGGCCTGGTAAAGCCGGTCGCGGCCGCCCTCGGCGGTGCCGCCGGCCGAGTCACCCTCGACCAGGAAGAGCTCGCTGGACTCCTGGTCGTGGGTCGTGCAGTCCATCAACTTGCCGGGTAACCCTCCTCCCGAGAGGATTCCCTTGCGATTGCGCACAAGTTCCCGCGCTTTGCGGGCTGCCTCGCGCGCCTCGGCGGCGAGCTGGGCCTTGGCAATGATTCTCTTGGCGGCGGCCGGCGTGGTCTCCAGGTACTCGGCCAGCTTCTCGTTGACGATTCGCGCCACGATCCCCTCGACCTCGCTGTTGCCCAGCTTGGTCTTGGTCTGTCCCTCGAACTGGGGGTCGGGAACGCGGGCGCTGATGATCGCCGTCAAGCCTTCTTTGAAGTCTTCGCCGGTGATCGTCAGATCCTTGTTCTTGGCGGGAGCCGCACTCTTGGCGTACTGGTTCAGGGTCCGCGTCAGCGCCGCCCGGAAACCAGTCAGATGGGTGCCTCCCTCGACCGTGCTGATGTTGTTGCAGTAGGAGACAACCATCTCACTGATCGAATCGTTGTACTGCAAGGCGACTTCGACTTCAACGGCACGTTCGTCATCCCGGCCCAGGAAAACGACCGGCGGGTGCAGCGGTGTCTGGGCACGATTGAGGTAAGCGACGAACTCGCCGAGGCCCTCCGTTGAGAAGAACTCGGCGTCCTTGGGCTCGTCGCCCCGCTCGTCGCTCAGGCGAATCCGCACCCCTTTATTCAAGAAGGCTAGCTCGCGAAGCCGCTTTTCCAGCGTGTCATAATCGAACGCGATCCTGGGAAAAATCGTCGCGTCGGGCAGGAACCGGATGGTCGTGCCCGTGGACTTGGCCGGCCCCAGGGTGTGGACGGGCCCCTTGGCAATGCCCTGCTCGTAATCCTGCTGCCAGACCTGGCCGTCGCGGCGGACCTCGGCCTCCAGCCACTCCGACAGCGCGTTGACAACCGTCACACCAACGCCGTGCAAGCCGCCGGAGACCTTGTAGGTGTCATGATCGAACTTGCCACCCGCGTGGACCTTGGTCAGGACCACTTCCAGCGCACTCTTGCCGCTGTCGGCGTGAATGTCCACCGGGATGCCTCGACCGTCATCGACGACGGACACCGATCCGTCGGTATGGAGCGTGACGTGAATATTCCGGCAGAAGCCGGCCATCGCCTCGTCGATCGAGTTGTCGACGACCTCGTAGACCAGGTGATGTAGGCCCCGCGCCGTCGTATCGCCAATATACATGCCCGGGCGCTTCCGAACTGCCTCGATGCCTTCAAGAACCCGGATATTCGCCCCGGTATAGGCCGCTGCCCCGCTGGAGCTATCCGCATGACCGTTGTCCGGGGAAATGGGAGTTTCCATCGCTTGGGCCTCGGGAGTCTCGATCACTGCGCCGTCGCTCTTGCTCAGATCCATTGCGCATTCACCTCGATCCTGTTCGCTCGTTTCACTTCCACCGCCTCACCTTTTCCCTTTTCGCCGGCCTTGGTTGCGTTCAGACGAGATGGGGCGCGGCGTTCGCTCCCGGCCCGCTCACCCTGGACCGGATCCAGCATCCAACGAATGCCAAGGGGGCGGAGCCGGTGACTACGAGCACAGCTCCCCTTGGAGATTTTGGAGATTGCCGGAGCGTGCTCTGTTCTGTCATGCCATAGTGAATCGTGTTCGGGCGCGCGTCGTCTTTCACTTCCGCCCCGGAGATTTAGTCTTCTCCCGCGGTCCGGTCGCGGTCATCGCTTCGACCACGCGAGCGTCGCCGTTTGCCGGCCGCTCCAGGACTCAACTTGGATCGCCTGGGCGGCAAAATCGCCGAACTCGGTGGAGGTAAGGACTCGGCCTTCGTAGGTTCCGGATCCTCGATCGGGCCAACCCGAAATCGAATATCGTGGATTGGCGTCCCCGAAGCGCCCGTACGTAGAGCCTGCAACAGCTCCGGTTTGCGAAATGCTGCTAGCTCTTCCAGAAGCGTAGGATGAGCCACCGTCACGTTCAAAACCCCGCGCCGCACCTCGCCTACCCGGGTCTGATGGCAATGTGGCTCTCCCACCGCGGTGTTCCAAACTTCCTCCAGCTCGCTCAAAGCCCGGAGTCGTCCGTACCCTCGGACGGTGAAAAGCTCACCCAGAAGCTCGGACAGTGCTCGCGGGCTCCTACGGTTAGGGTTCGCCATGCTGGTTCATTCCGTTCCCACCCAAAAAAAGGGGCGAACAGGACTTCTGGAAGGGGTCAGGTGTGCGTTTCCCGTCTTCTCCGCTTCGCTTCAACTTGGCCTCACCATGGTTTGCTGTGGCTCTCGATCGCGTTCTTTCCGCGGGTCAACGTTCGCGGGTCAACGGCATGACCACATACGTGTAGTGATCGGTGGTCTTGAAGACGGCGGCGTTCTTGGAATCGATCAGCTCGGCGGTGACGGGGGTTGCGTCGTCCAGGGTCTTGAGCGCATCGATCAAATAGCGAGGATCGAATGTGATCCCGACCGGCTTTCCCTCGTAGGTGATCGGCAGATCAACGTGCGAGCTTCCCACGTCGGCCGCTTGGCTGGAGAGCTTGAGCACCCCTGAGCTGAACTGGAAATCGACGCCGCGACTTTCGTCACTGGTGACAATTGAAGCTTGCTCGACGGCCAGCCGCAACCGGCCGGCTTCGAGCGGGATCTTGACCTCGATATTGGCCGGAAACACATCTTGATATCGTGGGAAGCGACCCTCCACTAATCGGCTATAAATCACGGCGCTTTCAGTCCGGACCAAAACGGCGGTTCCCGACTGGATAGCCAGGTGAACAAGGACTTCGTCGTCAACCAAGTTCCGTTCGATCAGCTTGAGTGCCTTGACCGGGATGACCGGCGTGCCAGCGGGGGCTGGGGGATCGTTCTCTACCGCGGCCGTCGCAACCATTCGGGCTAGCCGGCGTCCGTCAGTGCCCACCATGGCGATTGACTCGGCCGTCAGTTCGATGAGCACGCCTCCCAGTGCGTAGCGGGCACTCTCCAAATCGGTGGCGAAGATGGTCCGCCGGATCAGCTTCTTCAGGTTGCCCGCTGGTATGACATGATAGCTGGTTGCGGCGAAATCGGGAACCTCAGGAAACAAGCTGGCATCCTCGATCGGGAGCGTAAACTCGGCATGTTGGCCCCGCACGATCAGGTGATCGTCATCGGTGATGATTTCCAGCTCCTGGTCGCCGCTGGTCCGCAGGATTGATCCAATGTGCACGGTCGGTAGGATCACGGCGCCGGGCTGCTCGATGCGGACGCCTAAAACCCGATGGCGAATCCCCACTTCAAGATCGGTGCCCATCAGCACCGAACCGTCTTCTTCATCGACGATTAGCTTGACGTTCTGGAGGATCGGCTTGGGACTCCGTGCCGGAACGACACCGCTGACCATCGCAAATGCGCTTAGCAATCCATCGCGGTTGCAAAAAGCCCTCATGCGCTTTCCTCAAATGGACGGAACGTCTTAACCCTCTGCGCTGATCTCGTCCGGCCTTGCTCCGATCGCCAGAACCCTGAACGAGTACACGATCAAGGGCCTAGAAATTGGACCCTCTTGCCAACCCTCGCGCCCGCAACCACGTCGAGCTCTTGGTCTTGCTCTGGTCAAGCGCTGAGGCCCCCAGCAGGGCAACCCGCAACTCGGCTGGCTGTGCTCTTGTGCTGTTATGAATCACCCTGAGCCTGGAAGGCTTGCGCTTTCGCCGCCTGTGCCGATCTCTTGTGGAGCACCAGCCAACCCCAAAAACCTCGGTTTGCCCGCTGAGGATATCGGGGTACGGTGCGGGAAGAGTTTATCGGCTTGGTTGTTTTCCTTCGAGGCGGCGGGGTGAACCGGGTACCGAGATGTCTTCTGACTGGGGACGATCCCGGATCTCTTGATTCACGATAAGGTAACTTGGCCGCCGCATCAACCGTAGAGTGGGAATGGCGCCGTGGATAACCACAGGGCCGCTAGAACAAGCTAATGATACCAAAGAACTTAACCAAGTACAACTACCCTTGCTAGCCAGGGCAAAACTTGTCGACAACTCTGTGTATGACTCCGGCATGGTCGGCTAGATCACGGGACCGGGCCTACCAAGGTGCTTGCCCACTGGAGACGCCGCTCCTTTCAGACACCATGGCTCGACAGGTTCTCAACGCGTTTTCCCCGATCAGCCGTTGACAGACTGGAGGTTTGAATAGGGTATCTCGTACAGCCGCTCTCCAGCCAAATCCCTCACCGGCCGATGGCCCGAAGGCTGGAAAGCTTCTAGAGATCGGGCGAGGGTGAAGTGCGAGCGGAACGCGGAAAGGAACCAGGACCAGCTCAGCCGGCGGCGCAAATTCCGCCCTGCGGGTAGACCATGTCAATGATTCGGCTTCCGCAACCTGCGGAGTTGAGACGAAATAACGATCTCTTTGCGTTCAGCGAGATCCGCAGGGCTATATCATTTCCAACGAGAACGATGTCGCGGACGATAGATGTGCGCCGGGCTAATGCGGTAATTCCATACAATACGCCGGTCTGATGCGAGTCTCCGGAGCTCCGCTCTTGACGCTTAGCCCCGTTTCCCAGATGATCCCCGACGCGCGGCATGAGGTCGCGCCTTTGGCCCTCGCTGCGCCGCCGGCAGGATGGAAATTTGCGTGATTTCGCTGGTGGTGGAGTTGGGAGAACCGCTGTGCAACCACTGCCGGAGGTCAAGCTAAGCTGGCGGTATTTGTCCTGTTTGGTGGTGCTGGGCGGCTTGGCTTTCGGTTTGGGCCTGGGCTCTTCCACGCGGCTGACCTACCATGAGGCCTTCGTGGCCCAAGGCGCACGGGAGATTCTGAGCTCAGGTCACTGGTGGCACCCGACAATTGGGGGCTTGCCATGGTTGGAGAAACCCCCGCTGCCGTTCTGGCTGGTAGCCGGCTTGGGGTGGTGCACGGGCACGATTAGCCCGTCAGTGGCTCGGCTTCCCTCCGCAGTCGCGGCTGTGATCTTGGTCCTGGGGGTCGGTCTGCTGGCTACTCGCCACTACGGACCTGCGATCGGCATCCTTTCTGGGGCTATTCAGGCGACGACGGCGTGGACCGTGCTCCGCGGGCGGCTCGCTGAAGCCGATATCTTACTCGCATGCCTGCTCGTCTGGACGCTGCTGGCGTTCGATCGGCTAAGAGTACCTGTGGTTCCTGGTCGTGAAGACTCCAGGACGCGGGCCGGGCCGGATCGCTGGCAATCCTGGCGCTGGGCATTTTTTGGGCTGCTGGGTGCGACCGCACTGGTCAAGGGGACAGGATTTGGAGCAGCCTTGGTTCTGTCCGTCGTCGCGCTGGTGTTACTCTGGGACCGTGACCGGGCGACAAGAGGCCGGCTCTTATTTCCGGCCGGTTGGATCATGGTCACAGTGCTGGCAGTGGCATGGCCGATGGCGATGATTGCCAAGCACGGTTTCAAGGTCGTGGGCCTCTGGGCGGTGCACATTACCGAGCGAGTCGGCGGTCGAACTGGGCATGGGGCGTTCGCCGGTGAGTCGTGGCGCGAGTACGGGCTCAATATCCTGGCTGAAGCTCTTCCCTGGACGCCCCTCGCTGTGGTCGGGGCCTGGCGGTCGTTAGGCCGGGCGTTGCGCGGTTACCGTCCGAGGTCCAATAGCCGGGCATTTGACGAGTTAGGAATCAATCAGGTTGTTGGCGATCGGCTGCTCTGCTCCTGGACGCTAGCACCGCTGGTCCTGGTCTCGCTGGCCAGTGCCCGGAATGCACATTACGCGATCTACGCTTTGGTGCCTTGGTCCATCTGGGCGGCACTTGGTCTAGCGCGGCTGGGCTCCTGGCTGCTCACACGGGGTTGGTCACTAGCGCGGCTCAGGCGCCTGACCTGGGGTATGTTCGCCAGCCTGGCGATGGCCTATGGGCTGAGCTTCTGGCTGGCTGGACGGTGGTTCGACCGGCGGGGCACTGAGTGGGCCTTTTACGAGGCCACGGGCCGCACGTTGCCGCCCACGGCGTCGCTCATCTTGCTTTATGACGACTGGGACCGCGACGCGTATCCCACTCCCTTCGGACCCATTCCCCACGACCTCGCGGTCCGCCTCTACTATCTGAACCGGCCTGCCTGCTGGCATTTCGATGCGCGGGCGCTGGCCGATCCTGGGATGGAGAGGTGTCCCCTGCGCAATCTGCATGACCCTTCAGCAGCGATGATGATCATCGCCCGCGATCGCGACTTGCCAGTACTCGGGGAACTCGGCCAGGTCGAGGTTCTGTCCCGAAGTTCCGCGGTCCGCTGGGATCGGACCTACCTGCTTGCTAGAGTCCAGCCCGGCGCGGAGACTACGGCCGGCGCGGCCATGCAATCATCACTTGTCTCCCCCATCCGACGGTGAACTACGCTTTAGTTCTCAGTGCAAGCAAGCTCGTCCTCACACCGGCTCAGTGAGCTCAACTGGCTCTGGTCTAGCCCTGACCTTTCCGCCGATGCCCAAGGTCATGATGATCGCGGCCGAAATGACCATCGACACGGCAAGAAACCGGAGCCCGGCACAGTAAGAGCCCGTGGAACCACGAACCATACCGACAACGGTTGGACCGACCGCTCCGCCGAGGCTGCCGAAAGAATTGATCAGACCGATACTGGCTGCTGCCGCCGCCGCCGACATGAGCTCGCTGGGCAGGGTCCAGAAGGCCGGCAGATAGGCTTTCACCCCAGTCTTGGCCAGGGTGAATAAAACGATTGTCAACCAGCAGTCGCCTTGGCTCACGGGTGTCAACACCAGCGCGGTTGCCCCGAAGATGATCGGCAGCGAAGCATGCCATCGGCGCTCGTGCGTGCGGTCGGAGTTCCAGCCGACGAAAATCTGGCCCAGGAGTGAGCCAATCGCCGGAATGACGATCAACCAAGAGATCTTCTGAACCTCGAGGTGGTACCAATCCTTGAGGATTGAAGCCATATACATTTCGACGCCGTAGTTACCGGTGACCACGAAGAAGTAAGCCGCCGTGAGCGCCAGGACCTTGGGGTGAGCCAAAGCCCGACCAACTGACATGTGGCCGGCCTGAGATTGATGCTCACGTTTCTCGTGGAGCAGCTCGTTTTCGAGCGCCGAGCGTTCATCGTCAGAGAGCCAGCGAGCCTGGTGGGGCCAGTCTGGCAGCCTTGCCAGCACGACGAAGCCCAGAATCACGGCCGGGATGCCCCAGAAGATGTAGACCCACTGCCAGCCGACCAGACCCAATACCGGAGGATTGTCGCCCACGCCAATGGCCATGATTGCCCCGCAGATCGGTGGGCCGATGATCTGCGCGATCGGCGTTCCGATGAAGAACCAGGCCAGCGCCCGGGAACGATCGCGACGGGTAAACCAATGGGTCAGGTAGACGATCGCTCCAGGGTAGAACCCGGCCTCGGCCAGACCCAGCAGGAACCGCACCCCCCAGAACTGGAACACATAGACGGCACCCGGACCACGGAGCTCGCTGACCAGCCCCTGCGCCTGCGTGCTCAACCACCCGAGGTCTGCCCGTGCCAGCGGATCAAGCATGGCGGCCGCGGACCGGACAATCCCCTCGGCCACCGCACTTGCCCCGGGAACCCGGTAGTGCACAAACGCGGTCATCGCCGCAATGATCCCCCATGAGATCATGATCCGGCTGATCCACTTCCGCGCGCTCCATTTCTCGACCAGAAGCGTGCCGGGAATCTCCAGGAGCAGGTAGCCGATGAAGAAGATTCCCATGCCGAAGCCGAAGGCGCTCTCGGAAAAACCAAGGTGCGCCAGGTCCTCCTGCATGTTCAGCTTGGCAAAGCTGACGTTTACCCGGTCCACGTAGGCGATTACGTAACAGAAAAACAGCAGGGGCAAGAGGTGGAAAAAGGCCTTGGAGCGAGCCCGATCAAGTGCGCTGGAAGAATCTGGCAAGGACATGATCGGAGCTCGCCTCGCGGGTCTGCGAAAGAGGACCGGGAAAGAGATCTGCCTGGTTCATTGGAGGGCGGACATTCCTCTGTCGCGTGAACGCGACAGTCCCCTGTCCGCGATTTATGGTAGTGCCCGGGCGGTCAGGATACCACCAACCACTGTCTGTGCCGCGCCGCCAGCGGGGTTTTTCCCGCGAAGAGCCGTTCCCGAAACGTGCGGTTGAGCCTAAGCTGTAAGCGAGGTGAACTTTGCAGGAGTCTTGACAGGCAGATTGCTCCATGGTGAAGCTCTCGTCGCTCCTTACCAGCCTCGTTCTGACGGTCATGATCGCGCTGGTGGCAGCTCATGCCGGCCAGAAGCCAGGGCCTGGCAATGAGGACCACGACCCCCAGATCGGCCAGTTTTTTCAGGTGCCATACCGGCTGACGGATACCAACCATTTTCTCGTCCGGGTTCGAATCAATGGCAAGGGGCCATTCAACTTCCTGGTCGATTCCGGAGCCCCGGCGCTTTATGTTGCCACCGAGACAGCGGCAAAGGCTGGCCTGAAACCGGTCAAGGGCGAGTTCTGGACCGTCATCGATCGGCTCGATCTTGAGGGAGGCGCCCGCTTACCCGGCATCAAGGCGCGGGTTGAAGACCCATTTCAACTTGTGGGCATGAACGCCCTAGGACTTCCCGGCGCGTCGATCGACGGTATCCTCGGGTTCACTATCCTCGCCCGGTTCCGGCTTGAGATCGACCCCACCCGTGACTCGATGATCTGGACCCGGCTGAATCACGCCCCACCCGATCCTCCGGTCCCTCGCCATGGAGCGCGGGATGGCGATCGGCCCCCGCCGGAACTCCAGGTAATGAACGCACTGGGGCCGCTCGCCAAGGGTCTGGCATTCCTCATGGGCAAGCAACCCGAGGAAGAGTGTTATCCCCGCGGCTTCCTGGGCCTGGAGTGGGCCGAGACGAGGGATGCGCTCTCGGGTCAGTCAACCGTGCGGATCAGCCGGGTCGTGGAAGGTTCACCTGCGGCGAAGGCTAATATCCAGGCCGGCGATCGCCTGATCCGCGCCCGCGGCCAGTCCGTAACCAGCCTCAAAGCTGCCCGTGCCGCCCTGTCCGCCATCCAGGCCGGCAACCCCGTCGAGCTGACTCTCGAGCGCGGCAACGAGAAGGACAAGGTGCGCGAGCTGACCGTGACAATCACCGCCGGGGAGGGACTTTGAGCGATGGGCAAGCGTGATACCTGGCGAATTGTCCTCGTCTTTGGACTTGCTCTCTTGCTGACTTCCGCGGCCCTGCTTGGTGTGTGCTTGGGCCTGGCCCGGGCAGGCTTTCGTCCTCAAGCACCTGCAAAGACTTCGACGCCGGCCAAGACGACTGTAAAGGCTGTGGTGCCGTTCTCGATGCTTCCCTCGAACCACATGCTAGTTCAGGCTACCATCAACGGCAAGGGCCCCTACCGCTTGATCTTCGACCTCGGAGCGCCGATCACGCTGTTGAGCAATCAGGTGAGCGAAGCCTCGGGGGTTGTCAAGGCCGACGCGCCCCGGTCGTTCCTCTTCTCGATGCGGGGGGAAGCCGAAGTCGCCAAGCTTCAGGTCGGCGACCTGACGACCACGAAGCTGCCGGTAATCGTCTTGGACCATCCTGCCCTCAAGATCCTGGGCGAAGCGCTCGGCCGTCCAGTCGATGGGATCATCGGGTTTACATTCTTTGCCCGCTACCGCACGACAATCGATTACCAGGCCAACCAGATGACGTTCGAGCCAATTGACTTTCCAATTCGCGACTTGCTTCGGGAGCTTCCCGGTCGCCTTGCCGGCCCCAAGACGATTCGCCGCCGCGTGCTGGCTCCCAGGGGCTTCTGGGGCCTCCGGTTGGCCAGGTGGTCGGCTGGCAATATCAACTCGGCTGGCGTGCCAATCGTTGCGGTTCTTCCTGGCTCTCCGGCCGCGCTGGCCGGTCTCCAGCCGGGCGACGTGCTGACCACGCTCAACAACCGCTGGACAACCTCGGTGGCCGATGTCTACGCAGCAGTAGCTGATGTCCAACCCGGCCGCGACGTGAGCGTTGTCATCCTCCGCGACGGCAAGGAGCAGACCCTGATGGTCCGCCCAGCGGATGGAATTTGAGGAGCGCCAACCCGCGATGGTTCAACTCTAACTCTTCAACCTGAGCTCCGAGACGATGGCCGCCGTGCAACGGTCATGCACGCCCCAGAGCAGGAGCATCGGGTACATCCTCTTGCTCGCCTTACTACGGTCACAGTTGCGGCTGAAGTAGGTTGCCCGGACGATAACCTGGCCGCACGTCGTCCGGAGGGTGACGTCGCGTTGGCCTTGATCCTTGATCGTGTGACCCGCCCCTTGAGCCAAGGAGCGGGCCTAGCTCCGGTTCTCCGAGTCGTCGATAGCGACTTGCGTCGCCTCGGCCATCAGGAGGGCCGACAGGTGGTTGGTCAGTGCCGCGATCGCGCGCTCCAAGGACTTGAAGTCTTCGGCGGTGCGAATCACGCGTCCATCGCGACGTTTGGTTGCGATCTGGTGCTGGACGTCCTGGATCTCGGCCCGGATCTCCGCGAGGCGATCCCGCGGTTGCTGTGGGGTCTTCTCCGGATGTCGCCGTTGGCTGGGTTTGCGCTTGGGCATGGTCGTTCCCCTTACGACGGGAGTGTCGGAAAACGACGATTATCAGCGGGCGTGTGGGAGAAGAGAAACCCCGCTCCAAGGCACCGATTCTTTCGGATCGCTCCCGGCCAATATTACCACAGGGCATGTCGCGAAAACCGGAAACCGGCTCTGTTCCCGCGAAGCCGCCCGGCAGGGATGGCTCACTCCGGCGGCGGGCACTTCAGCCTCCAGGGAATCCATGAGCCGCCACGCTGGATCGAAGCCGCGACTCGCTGCTGATCAGTGGTGATGAGAGGTGTTCGGATCGTATTTGGATCAAGTCGGAAGAAAGGCGGCGGGGGCAACATGGAAGAATGTAGCGAGGGTCACGACCTGCTTCTTGGTGAGTGATCGAGAACCGTTTAGGACGGCGGAGATAGTGGATTGTGAAATCCCCACCTTTTTCGCAAGCCCCATTTGGCTGAGGTTGTTTGCCCTCATCAGCTCGCGTAGTACATCCCCCTCGGAGGCATCCGGGATCGGTTCGTGTTCATCCTCGTACTTTTCAACAAGATCTGTTAGTACGTCCAGGTATTGTTGTGCACCCTTGTCTAAATCCTTTGCCAGCAACCTGTCAATCATTCCTTGAGCTGTGATCATGGTCTTGTTGTCGCGAATATGGACGAGCGGGAACTCCTTGATGAGTTCGAGGTAGGTGTCGGGCAGTGGGCGGCTGCCTGTCTTGACTGGCACAGCTATTTCCTTTGCTTCTGGGAAAGACTCGTTGACTTGTTCTTTGTGGGGACCTCTTTTGGTGGAGGCCTGTGGCACCCGCAGTTATCGACCCAAAGTTGTTTGTCGTACTCCTTGTGATCCATCACACATAAAACATAAACAATGTTCTTGCCATAAATCACTCGCCCGATTAATCGAAAGCGATTATTGCCGACGTCGAACACGACGCAGTTACCTACCTGATCGGCTGATCCAAATGTTTGTCTAAGCGATGCAAAGTTGTCCCATTTGGCGTTCTTGGCAGTCTTGTACCATGCGGCTAAGTCACGTTTGGCGATTTCGCCATCTGTCTTACGAGTCTCCCAAAATTCTCGCAATCTTTTCTTAGAGATGATCCTCACGGTGTACCTTACCTGTTCTGTGTATGACTTACATAGTATCATTAACCAATAACATTGAGGTTAAATAATTCTAAATAATATTAAACACTTCTTATAGATAATATATGAATAGTTATCAATAACTACGATAATAAACTCGCCCCAGAATGGCCGAACCGGGCTGCCTACGAGAGTTCTTCGTGAGTTCCCCGGGACCAGAATCCGCTGGCGAATTCCGTTCAAGCGGCGGGTTATGCACCGAGAGGACCGGGACGCTCATGGTTCTCGTTAGCTTATCGCACAACGCGATAGCTGTCAAGGGGTTTCTGGCACAACGCGCTAAAAGTAATAGGAACCAAAGATACGACGGCTGCTGATTAGCCGATCCAGACACTCATCCAATTCGATCCAAGCCCCACTTCGGGAGGGCTTTGTCCAAGAACGCCGCGGGTACTACCCAACTACCCAACCCCATATTCCATGGTTTACCGTGCGCAGCCAAGCGAAATGGGTTTGAGAATCGACGATGCAGCGAGGGACTCGAAGTGATCGGAGAGCTTGCGAGCGAACGAGCTCGAGCGAACCAGAACACCAACTTCGATGTTCCTTGTCTGAGCAGCCTCTGTGAAATTCGCTGAAGAGACAAACGCCTCCTCCTTGTCCACGACGACACACTTTGCATGCAGGCTGGTGCTTTTGGTTTGATCTGCCTCTAATGACCTCGGATCGTAATAGCATTTCGGACGGCGGCGGC
>JAFAHT010000303.1 GCA_019237095.1 Planctomycetaceae bacterium | reverse complement strand
GCGGCGAGCGAGACGTTGCGCACCATTGCCGCCGATCCCAAGCATTTGGGTGCGGAGATTGGCTTTTTCGCCGTGCTCCACACCTGGGGGCAAAATCTCTTGCATCACCCGCATTTGCATTGCGTCGTTCCGGGCGGCGGTCTTTCTCCCGACGGTAACCGTTGGATCTCTTGCCGGCCGGATTTCTTCCTGCACGTTCGCGTGCTGGGACGTTTGTTCCGTCGTCTGTTTTTGAAGTATCTCGAACAAGCCTTTGATGCAGGAAAGCTGCAATTCTTTTCCAGTCTCGAGCCATGCCGTGAACGACGCGCCTTCCTGCGCCACCTCGCTCCCGCCCGCAAGAAAAAATGGGTGGTCTATGCCAAACCACCCTTCGCCGGACCGGACGACGTTCTCGAATATGCCGCACGCTACACCCACCGCGTCGCCATCTCCAACGACCGCGTGCTCGATATCCAGGATGAGAAGGTTCGGTTCCGCTGGAAGGACTACCGCGATCAGTCTCGACAGAAGACGATGACCCTTACCGCCGACGAATTCATCCGTCGCTTCTTACTCCACGTTCTCCCGGAGGGGTTTCAGCGGATTCGCTATTACGGCTTCCTCGGTAATCGCCACAGAAAGGAAAAGCTTGCTCGCTGTCGTCAGCTCCTCAACATGCCACCGCCCGAGCCTCATTCCCACGTCAAAAAGGATTATCGCGACCGTTACGAGGAGCTTACCGGCAAATCGCTCAAGACATGCCCTGTTTGCCGGAAGGGCCAAATGGTCATTACCGAAGTGTTTCAAGCCGGTGGAATCCCTCCCCCAATCTGGGATAGCCCGATAACCGGTCCCCGAATCTGGGATAACCCGACAACCGGTCCACCAATCTGGGACACGTCATGATCTTGAAGCGCACCTCAATTCCCGTCTTAGCGCAAGCCTGGCGCGAGCCAGCGGTGGGATCATCATTGCCCGGCGTTATTACACACTGCCCTGTGATCCCCTCGGCCCTCCCGCCGACAGCGTTTCAGACCTCATACCCTCCTATCGCTGCCTCGCAAACAGCACATTGGCTACCTCTTCACGGGTCTTTTCATCGCTCCACAATCGGCGTCGCGATTCAATCCCCATAGGGTGCCCGGCGGTTCCGTCCAACACGTTTTTCGCCCACCGGCGCGGATCAGCCGGCTCCCCTTAGCGCACCTTCTCGGCCGCGCCGCCGGGCTAAAAACGCTCTGTATTACGTTCCCGGGCACGTAATCGCAGTATTCGACCTGGGAGAAGAATAGGCGATGTTGGCAGCCGGCTTGCTCGCGCTCTCTCGAGGTAAAGAACGGTGTGAGACGCGCCAGCCATTTTTGGCCGCAGCTAACGAGGTCGTGGGCAGTCAGGGAGTCGGCGAGTTCTTGCAGGCGTTTGGGGGCGGCACACTTCAAGAATGCGTTGGCGCGTTGCACAAACTTGATGCCCTCTTGGCGCATCCGATTGGCCAGCCAGTGATGTTGATTGAGGCAGACTCGCGCCGAGAACGGAAGGTAGGGGCACACGCGAACAAACAGACGGCCCCATTGAGAGTCGTTGATATAGACGTTGTATTGAACCACCCAGCGCTGTGAGAGCTCAAGATGCCAGCGGCCAACTGTCTTGTCACCGATGGCGATCATGGTGCGTGCGGGCTCGCGCGCTTTCAAGACAACGACGACTTGATCGGGCTTGGCACCTTTGAAGTAGGGGCCGACGAAGTCATCACGACGCACTTTCGGTGCCTCCAGGATGGGGATGTTTCGCTTCGCGCAGCGGCCTTTTATCCACTGTTGAAACTGGTCGGCGATCCCACGCAGTGTGTAGCGGGTCACTGGGTAGAGCTGTCGGTAGGTATCAAAGAAGCCAACTACCCTTTCTGGCTGCTGGAACGGTTGAATGAGGCCATTGAGCAGGATCCTGTCGAAGCAGCGGTATTGCCACGAGATGCTATCCCTGTGGTGATCGTAGAAGGCGTTCATAAGCGGCTCCCGGCTGATGGACCATCAGCGGGACCATGCCGCTCACTGTTTGGCAGAGTGAGGGAGAAGGGATATCAAGGGCGAAGCCCTTGGCTAGGTAGCCTTGCGCACGTTCCAATGCCTGGATTGACGGTTTCTCGTCGACGCAGAGGACAACCGCATTATCTGGCGGCGCCATGTAAAGACCCACCACATCCGCTGCTTTGGTCGCGAATTGGGGGTCGTTGCTCTCGCACCAACTCTTGCGACCGCCAAGATCGATTTTCTGCTTGCGCAGAGAACGCCATACGTATTGCACGTCGACGTCGCCGAGCGCCTTAGCGATCAATGGTCCGTTCCAACGCGCATATCCTTTAGGCGGCGGGTGGTCCAGGATCGCGCGAATGCGCTGGTCGGTCGCTGGGCCGTAGATGGGCGGGGCACCGGACCGCGGCAGATCTTCAAGTCCATCAAGTCCTTGGCGAGCAAAGCACCCCCGCCATAAGCTAACTGTAGTTGACGTGGTATCGAGCTCGCGGGCGATCTCCCGCGTCGCCGTCCCCTCCGCTGCCTCCAGCACAATGCGTGCCCGCAGCAGGTGCCGCTGCTCCGTCGTTGCTGCGCGAAGCCGAGCCTCAAGCTCCGCGCGCTCTTTCCGGCTTAA
>JAFAHT010000280.1 GCA_019237095.1 Planctomycetaceae bacterium | reverse complement strand
GATGAAAAAACCGTCTGGAAACCACTCTGGCGTCGCCACCGTGGTATGTCACCGGAGCACAGGCGCTCGGCGCAGCTGCGCGGAGAGCCAAGGCGGCCTCGGAGAGAGGCCGGAAATCATCCCGCCGCGCAGCGGCTTACTTGAACTAACAACTCGGTCTGACCCCACCGGCTCAAGATGAAGTCGAATGTCGTAAGGTCTTGGTTTCAAGGGCTCTACTTCAGAGCCACCTCAGGGACTCGAACCCTGGACTTCAGCTTTACGAAAGCTGCGCTCTACCAACTGAGCTAAGGTGGCTAGTGTCGATTCGCCTTGTTCCGGCCACGGTCCTCAACAAAGCGGGGGTTCCGCTTGGCGTAAGTGGTACGCTGCCGGTTGAGCTACGGCGGTGGCATCGCAGCAAATTCCTAACATATCGGCGGGGCGCGAAGAGTGTCAAGGTTGACCAACCAGGCTGGAACGTCTGGCCATCTTTGGAGGCCCCGAGGCGTTTACCTTGGACCCAGGGCAATGGCACGCTGGTAGACGTCGAGGTAACGGTCGATATTGCGGTCCATGGCGAAATGCTCGCGGGCCACGGGGCCGCATGCGGCCGCCAGGGAAGCGGCCAGGTCAGGGTCAGCGAGGACCTTCAGGATTCCCTCGGCCAGCGGGCTGGCGGCGACCGGAGTCAAAAGGCCTGCGCCGGAGCGGCCCAGGAGGTGTTGATAATCCCCGAAGTCGGTCGCCACGATCGGGCGGCCGGCGGCGAGATAGACGGCGATCTTGCTCTGGACGGAATAGTTCTCACGACAGGCGAGTCGGGGATGGACCAGGACATCGGCACGGCGCGAGAGCGCGACGACCTGATCGGGGGTCTGGCCGGTCAAGACGATCAATCGCTCGCCGTGCCGGCCGAGCTGGGCACGGTAACGCTCACCGGCTTCGGCGGGACCGCCGACCAGGACGCAACGGGCATCGGGCCGCGACTCGAAGATCCGCGGCAGCGCCTCGATCAGGATCGGCACTCCCTGGTTGGGGTGAACGATGCTGCCGACGTACATGATGACCTTGTTTTCGGGTAGCACGCCGGGGATCGACCCCGGTCTGCCGGGACGCTCGTACTCGGCCAGGTCGATGCCCGGATAAATGACGCTCACCCGGTCGGCCGGAACACCCTTCTCCGTGACGACAACCTGCTTGACTGGCTCGCCCAGCACGATGACTTGCGCAGCGTGCAGGAAAACGCTGCGCTCGACTGCCAGGTAAGAGCGGAAGACCAGTCCCCGACCCAGCCGCTGGCGTTCCACTTCATCGCCCAGGAGCGAGTGGATCTCGTAAACCATCGGCCAGCCATTGCGGCGGCAGGCGGTGTACGCCCGCGTCGCCCCGCCATAATGCTGGGCGTGGACGACGTCAAACGGGAGCTCCCTGGTAATTCGCCGCAATCCCGACCCGCCGAGCCAGCCGGCCGGGGGAATGTTGAACACGGGCGTTCCTTCAAAATCCTCAGACCGGGCCCGCAGACCCGTCGGGGGCCTGAGCCGGAGATAGGCGACCACCACGTCCACTCCCCGCGACTTGAGGGCCCGCAAGATCTTGATCGGCAGCATTGCCGTGCCGTCGTACTCGCCGGGGATCGGAAACGAGGTGACCATCAAGACCCGCATCGTCCTTGGCTCCATCCGTCAGGGGTCGGAAAGGCCCAAGCATAGCGGCCCACCCGCCCGCAACCTGCTCACCCTCTGCTCCCCTTGCCTTCGGGCGAATCTTGGGAGCGTCGACGCCATCGGCGGTGCAACCCGTCAAGGGGGTTGCTGGCGATTTACCGCCCTGGAGGTACCTTGGGCGCCGGGGGAAGAGGATCAGGGGCGGCGGCCATCGGGTCCTGCCAGACGAGCTCACGGGCTCGCAACAGGTTTCCATGATACTGCATGGTCGGGTCGAGCTGACCGTAATAGGCAATGGCCCGTCGCAAGTCGCCTTTGGCTTCATAGATCCGTCCTAGGTTCGCCTGAGCGCCCCAGCGTAACATATTGTAGCGATGCTGGTTCGAGCCGGATTCGGGCAGAAGCTCGAGCAACCTCAGAAACATGCTCTCGGCCTGGCCAGGGCTGTTCCTCTCGAGCTGGGCCAAGGCCAGGTAGTTTGTCGCATAGATGTCGAGGCCATCCTGAATCTCCTTGGGGATGGTCTTCTTCTTGTCGATGACCAGCGGGAGGTTCTTGGCCAGCCGGAAAGAGACGTATTCCTGGATGGCGCCGGAGAGATCGCCACGCAGGTGCTTGATCCGAGCGACGACCAGCGGGAATTCGGGACTGAAGAGCCGAAGAGTTTGCAGGGACGACTGCACAAACTGAGCTTTCCTGAAGAGTTCAGTCTCGACATAGAGGGGAATACTCCAGAGCTTGACCTCGCCGCATCGGTCGCCCAGGACCTGGGCGAAATGATCGCGTTGCTCGGACGGGTCTCGGTAGAGAATCGTGCGGTTCTTGCCGGCAAGTTCGCGCTGGAGCAACTTCATCCGGGGTGAGAGGAAGCCCGGACTGGAATCCATCAGGATGCCGATCCGGGACGGGCTGGCCAGGAGCGAGGCCCGGCTGGTTCCATAAGGCGACTGGCCAGGAAGGTTCATCCGCTCGAGAATGGCCGGATCGGCCAGCGCCTGGTTCAGCGTTGCCACGCCCTGTCCGTCGGGACCGGGGATGGGCAAGCCGATTCGGGCGTCAAAGAGGTAGGCTTGGCCGCCGGCCAGGGCCGCGCAGACCCAGACGATGGCCGGCTTGGGCTGCCTTGCCATTGTTGAGAGACCGCCTCCGCCGCGCTCGCCCTGGCCGGCCCTGGCCGCCAGGGGTTCGACGACGTTGCCCCGGGAGTAGGTGACAAGTCCGACATCGACCCCAAGCTGTCGGCAAAGCGCCATGAACAGCCACGACCGCTCTGCCCAGTAGCCTTCCGACTCGGTGGCCATGCCCCGCAAGAGGACGTCATAGGGGCGGGCAGGAACCTGCGGAAGTTGTGGCGAGCCCAGTGAGCCGGGGGGCACGAGCTGGATCTGTCGCACGATCCAGTCGAACACCCGGCGGACGCGAACCAGGTCATCGCCGGTACCACCCACGCGGCTGGCGATCCCGTAATACATCATGCAATCTTCAAGATGACGGGCATCGCGCAAGCTCCAGACCGTGGTCTCGAGCTCGCTCAGTTTTGCCGGCGGCAATTGCGGTTGCAGGAAGACGCGGGCCGCCGAATCGAGCTGATAGTCCGCCTGCGGCGTCCCCTCGAAGAACTGGTTAAGTTTTTGAGTTGCCAGACCGAAGTTGTCGCCTCCCGGCTGGAGGGCGGCACGCTGGATCAGCTCGATCGAGCTGGCGAGGATGGCAGCCTTTTCGGTCGAATCGCGGGCAGCCACGGGCTGCGCCTGAGTTCGCGACGAACCTGGATACGCCACCATACCGGGCCGATAGGTGCCGCTGGGTACATCCCCGACTCGATCACGCGAGTAATCACAGCCCGAAGCCAGCCCCAAGGCAACGCCAAAGCAGACCAGACCGGTACCCAGATAGATGCGGCCACTCAAACGTGAACACTCCTGGGCCGATCGCCGCGCCCGGTATCTCGGTTCGGCGATCAGAATCTCGACATCGGCGGAACCTCAATTGTGCGATCTCGCCCCGCGCGCATCGAGGGCTCTCTGGGTCGAGACCCGCTTTTGTGTAGTACGAGAATGTGCAAGGGAGGGTTCGGAAGTGGTATCAAGAAGTTTCGCCCGGCCTCAGAGGGCTCTTCCAGATTGCTCCGTGAGGCCGGGCTCGATGGCCTGGCGAATTCGCAAACAGACTCGGAGGAGCGGCTCCAAATCATCAAGCCGTAGAGAGTTCGGGCCGTCTGACAGGGCCTTGTCCGGGTCGGGGTGCACTTCCACGAAGAGGGCGTCGCAACCGGCGGCGACTGCCGCGCGGGCGAGGGTGGGAATCATCTCGCGCTGTCCCGATGTGGTGGTTCCACCGGTTCCGGCGCCGGGAAGTTGAACCGAGTGGGTGGCGTCGAAGACCACCGGCGCCCCGGTCTCCTGCATCTGGGGAATCGCCCGGAAGTCGTTGACCAGCCGGCCATATCCGAAGGTCGTTCCCCGCTCGGTCAAGATGGCTCCCGGGGCGCCAAACGCGAGCAGCTTGGTGACGACATTATCCATGTCCCACGGGGCCATGAACTGGCCTTTCTTGACGTTGACCGGCCGGCCGGTCCGGGCCGCAGCCTCGAGGAGATCGGTCTGGCGTGCAAGGAAGGCGGGAACCTGGAGCAAGTCGACCACCTCGGCAAGCGGAGCCGCCTGGTGAGTCTCGTGGATGTCCGTGGTCACCTGCAACCCTGTCTCGGCCTTGATCCTGGCAAAGACCTTCATTCCCGCGTCCAGACCCGGCCCGCGATAGCTCGCAACCGAGGTCCGGTTCGCCTTGTCATAAGACGCCTTGAAAACCAAGGGCACGGCCAGCGCATCGCAAATTTTGACCAGGCGCGATGCGATCCGCATCGTCAAGTCTCCAGGCTCCATCACGCAAGGGCCGGCGATCAGTGTCAGGGGCTGGCCCTTGCCGATCTTGATCCGCCCGACGGTCACAGGGTTGGGAATGGAATCGACCACGCCAGGGCTCCTTTCCTGCGTTGCTATGCCGCGGCCTTCGGGCACTCCGATCGTTGCGTGCAAGGAGGAACCCCGAAGAATCCTCGAACGGGCGGGGATTCTAACGCAGGACGGGGCTTCTGACGAGCGGAACCGGGGAGGAGGCCAGGGCCGTTTCGTTCTCCGATTGGGGCTAACGCGAGTTCCGCAAAATTCTCGGGGTACCACATGCCGTGGTCGGGTTCGATTGCCGGCGAAGGAACGAAGCCATCGGACGCTAGCCCCTGTGAAGAATCGAGGTAACCGTTCAGTCCCCCGCCTGGCCCAGTAATTGCGGGGCGGGCAGGCCGGACCGATGCGCCACGATCGCGCGATACAGGTAGTCCAGCACCGGACGTTTCTGCAACCGCAGGGTTTGGACCACGGTCAACATCCGCTCCACAAACCGACACCCCGCCGCGCTGTGGCAACCAAAGGCGTTCTTCCGCCAGAGCACGCCCAAGCGCAGGATGCGTTCCACATGGTTGTTTGTGGGCTCGACACCTTCGATCGATGCGAACAACCACAACGCCGGATACAGTGCCAAGAGATTGGCGCAAAAGGTCGCCGCCTTGGAATCCGCGCAGGAGCAACCTTGCTCCAAAACACCTTGGAGTTCGCGCGCCATCGGGTCCAACCGGGCTTGCAGCCCCGGTCGGTCCAGTTCGCCGCGGCGGAACGCCCACCAGTCGGCGAACAGGCATTCCACCACATCCAGACCCACCCGGCCACTTGCTTCAGCGGGTCCTCCTCGATCGACCAGCTTCTGAAAGTCGCGTTTCAGGTGGGCCCAGCAGATTTGGCGCAGGTTCAGCGGCAGCTTGTTGTAGACCGACCAGCGGTCGCTACAGACGATGCCGGTGATTGTCTCGCCCAACAGGGCCTGAAGGCCCGCGAAATTTCGCCGGAGGTGAATCACGAAAAAGGCCACCGTCGCGGTCGCCGCGCTCCAGAGCCAGCGTTTGTCCCCCTTCTCTTTCCAACTGGTCTCGTCCGTGTTCTTCACCGGGGCCTCACGGACCGCCGCCTGAGCCTCTTGATAGGGACTGGCCAAGGCAGCACTCGTCTCCCCTTCCAGCGCGGAGACCGAGCCCAGGGAGGTCGGTACCTCGAAGACCATCTCGACGATCTCTTCCACACCCCGTCGGCCGATGTGATGACGGCCGCTCAAGTAAGACATCACTGCGGCCAAGCGTGGCCCGATGACATGGGCGCAAATCTCCGGGGGGATCTCGCTACGATTGAGCTGGCCACAGCAAGGGCAGATGCGTGCGTGTCCTTGGTATTCGGTGATGTTGGCCGCCAACTCAGGGAGTTCGGCAACCTGATGCCAGGTCGGCTCGGGGTCACCGGGCGCGGCTTCCGAGGGCAAGGGAGCTTGGCAGTCGGTGCAGGTCGTGGGCACGTACGGCACGATCTTCTTGACCCGCTCGGGCGGGAAGCGATGGCGATGGTGTCCAGGATGCCCCGGCTGTCCGCCTGGCTTACGTCCGGTCGGTGTCTTGATGACCGGTTTGGGAGCCCCCGGTGGATCAACCGAAGGGGGCGAGGAGGAGTTCGATGAGTTGCGGTTCAGTTGGGAGCGCAGTTCGTGGATTTCGGCTTGTAAA
>JAFAHT010000188.1 GCA_019237095.1 Planctomycetaceae bacterium | reverse complement strand
TCGCGTCAGGTTGTAGGGGAGCAGCCGGGGCAGGTCGATCCCGAAGAAGCCGCTGGCCTCGACCATGTAGTGGACGGTCGCGCCACCAATCAGGTTCTGGAGCAGGAAGAGCGCGGCCACGACGAGGAAGAACCAGGCGGTCACGCGCTGGGCCGGTGTCAGAGCCACGGAGGACGGCGCCACGAACCGCACCTGGCGCTCCTCGGTCTCGTGCCAGCCGACGACCCGGGAATGGCGGCCGTACAGGCCCAGAACCAGGCCGCTGCCGCCCAGCAGCATCACCAGCGAGAGGGCACTCCACATGATTGCTTCGCCGGTGGGCGTGTTGCCGACGAGTTCCTCGGCGGGCCAGTTGTTGGTGTAAGAGTACGTCTTGCCGGGCCGGCGGGCCACGCCCGTCCAGGCCGTCCAGGCGATGAACGCGGTGATCGCGCGGGCATCACCGGCGTCGGTGATCATGCCCGCCTTGAGCCCCTCGCCGCTCGCCTTCCGAGCGTACACCAGCTCGCCGAAGTGCTGGTGGATCTCCTCGAACGCCGAAACCTGCCCGTCGGTCCAGACCAGCGTCCCCGTCGCTGGGTCGTAGCGGTTGGCTTGCAGCTCGCGCCGGGTCCGCCCCCGCGCCGCCTCGTCGTCGCCATACCGCTTGTTCATGTGCAAGACCATGCGGTGCAGGTAATCGGCTGTGAAGTCGGGGCCGAGGTAGGCCCCGTGGCCGTATACGGTGCCGAACTGCATCAGGCCGTAAGTGAGGAACTGCTCCTGCCCGTCGAGGATCTGCTGCCGAGTGAACAACACGTTGCCCGCCTCGTCCACGATTTTCTCGGGGATTGGCGCGTAGTCCTGGTAGATCCGGATCGCCGAGAACGTCAGCAGGGAGAACCCGATGATGAACGTCAGGATCGATCCTTGCAACCAGAGCGGCGAGACCGTCATGGGGCGTCGAGCTGTCATGCGCGTGGATCCTGTTTCAGAGGGTGAGCGGCCGAGAGCTACGCGAATCCGCGGGAGATCTTCGCGGGCTCGTTCCAGACTGATTCAAGCGCGAGAAGATCGCACGACCTCTGCACGATAGAACGAATCCGGGGCGATAGGCCCGACATTGCGCCGGCCCCGTCCTCCGGAATGTTCGAACCTGTCAGCAGTATGGCAAGCGTCCTTTTTCCCGGCAACAAAATAAAGAGTTTAAAATAGGATGTCAAGATCCGGATATCCACATTTCCGCCCCCAGCCGGTTTCTTGCCCGGCGGCTGCCCGCGACGCCCGACGTCGAGAGGGTTCACGATGACTCTGCCGGGAACCTCTCGGCGAGCCACTCCAGGATAAGGAACTCTGCCGAAGCTCCAGAGATGACCTTCCGGATCGCGGCGGGTGAAGCCGCGACGACCGTAGGCTTTGTCCTCGATGTCGATCACGATCACTGTACCGGCCGCCTTCGCTCGCGGCAAATCGCGTCGGGATCGGATACGACGGCATAAATGCTCTGCGTGACGGCGCCACCAGATTCATCAGGCTGCTTCATCAACCGGCCGAATTTCGATTCGACGATCGAGCCGAGCATCACCATCCCGTTCCCGAAGCTAAACTGGGCGTGGGCGACCGACCCGTTTTCGCCGGGCCTTGCTGCGCGCAGGCCGATCGGCTCCAATCGTTCTTGATGATGCCGACGTCAAAGGGCGGCCGCCAGTCGCGGCCGCAGAAGCGTCCGCGTCCCCTCCAGGAACGTCGCGATGGCCGCCTTGACCCTCCGGATCGAGAAGTCCGATCCGTCACCCTCCTGGATAGCCCGTTGGTCCATCGATGGAACGGCGGTTGGTGATGCTGTCTCCATCACCGGCCCGCGGGCGCAGGCCGTCCTTGACGTCGGCAAACTCTGACCGACGGCGACATCCCCCCGGGCCAGCGGCTGAGGATGGCCGTGCGCGGCCTCAACGAGCTGAAGCTCGTCCTGGTACTCGACAACTTCGAGGACGCCCTGGACCTCGAAACCCGCCGGATCGCCGACCCCGACTTGGCCGGGTTCATCGAGGCGGTGGCCATGAACCTGACCCAGGGATCCCGGGCAATCGTCACCTGCCGCTACGTGCCCGAGGACACGCCGACCGACCTCCCCAACGTGCTCCACCTGCCCTTGCCCGAGTTCCCCGGCCACGATGCCCTGAAGTTCCTGAGGCGCGACGATCTCGTCGACCGGCGGATCGGCCGGGGCGAGCTGACCGGCGACCTGATCGGTCGGCTCTACCGCGCTGTGGGTGGCACGCCCGGCCTGCTTGACCAGGTCCGCACCCTGCTCCGCAAGGCCGACCCCGACGCCCTCCTCGAGGAGCTGGAAGGGGGCGACCCCGGTCTGCTCGCCCGGGAGCGCGAGGCCTACTGCTCGAAGATCCTGACTTCCCGGCTCTACGACGCCCTTTCCCCTGTCGCCCAGGCCCTCGCTAGCCGCCTCGCGCTCAGCTTCTTGCCCATCCCCGCCGACGCCGCCGCGACTCTGGCCGACTTGACCGAGGCCGAGGTCGCCGGGCCGCTGGCCGAGGGCGTCGCCTACGGCCTGCTCCAGAGGTTCGACGAGCCCAACCTGCCCGCGCTCTACCACCCCCCCCGGCCTTCTCCGTCCCTGGCTCGCCGCCCCCGAGCGGCTGGGCGAGGACGAGGCGAAAGCCGTCCACGCCCACCTGGCTGCGTTCTGGCGGTCGAGCATCGAGGCGAAGCGCGAGGCCGCCGAGTTGCGGGTGGCCATCGGGCCCGAGCTACAAGCCTGCCGCGAGCACGCCCGTCAAGCTGAGGACGTGCCGACGTTCCCATGGTCAACCGTCATGCTGGCCCGGCTGTTAACAGTGCGTAGCGAGTGGAACCAGGCACGGAGACTGCTCGAAGAGATCCCCGAGCAGGCAAGAGACGCCTCTGCCTGGCACCAGCTCGCCACGATCGACCTGAATCAGGGGGACTACGCGGCGGCGCGTGAGAAGTTCACCACGGCGATGGAGATCTGGAAGGCCATCGGCGACCGCACCGGCGAGGCCGCCACCTGGAACCAGCTCGCCACGATCGACTTCAACCAGGGGGACCACGCGGCGGCGCGGGAGAAGTTCGCCACGTCGCTCCAGATCAAGCCGGCCATCGGCAACCGTACCTTCGAGGCCGCGACTTGGCACAACCTCGCCACGATCGACCTCCACCAAGGGGAGTACGCGGCGGCGCGGGAGAAATTCGACTCGTCGCTCCAGATCGAGCAGGCCATCGGCAACCGCGCCGGCGAGGCCAATACGTGGAATCAACTCGGCCATGTTGCCTACGCGTCGGGACGAGGCAAGGATGCCGTGCGGCTGATGGCCGTCGCCTTCCTGATCAGCCATACGATCGGCCACAATTATGTAAAGACCATTGCCCAGAACTTCGCGACCTTGTGCGGGATGCTGGGCATTGATCAGGCCCAGCGCGACGCGATTCTGAGGGAAGCCGCATTGGACTACCAGAAAGACCGCGGCCAGGGCTTGGTCGAGCGGGCGTTCGGCGGGGATGATCCCGGCAAATCGACGTAGCCGCGATGCCGGCGAAGTTCAACGCTTCCGGATGGTTCCAACGACCTCGACGCGGACGGGGACGCCATCGACCTCTTTGGGCAGACTGGCCTCGGGGGCGGGGGGGACTTCGAGGTTGAGCTTCACCCCGTAGCCTTCGCCGATCCGGGTGATGCCGACGCCAACGACAGAGCGATCGTGGCCGAGGGCGGCGAGGACCTTCGCCTTGGCGGCTCGGGCCTGGTCCAGAGTGGTGTGGTTCATAGTCCTCGTCCCTTCCCGATCAGGCACCCGGGATGGGGCCGCAGGGGTTGAATCGACCGCCATCGCCCGGCCTACCGGGGACGATGCGCGATGCGACCCTCGAAACCAAGGCCGCCATCAATCATTATAGCCGCGACCGGCACGATCAGGTGAAGAGCAACTCGACCTTCAGCACTTTGAGGACCGCGTCGATGGGGTTGGCGTACGTCAGCCCCTTCCCGTTCGAGCCGCCAAGGTCGCTCAGGGCGAAGAGGAGGGCGACGGTCTTGCGCTCGGCGTCGACGATCAGGGAGCCGCTGTCGCCCCCCGGCTGAAGGGGTCGTCGCCGTCGCCTTCGATCTCGACCTGGTTGTTGAACTGGAGATTGCCGATGTCGCAATTGACATAGACGTTGTCCAGCTCGAAGGCGGTCACTTTCCCCCTGGTTGTTCCCGTGGTCCGGCCGATCTTGCCCACGGGCGTCCCCTCGTCGAGGAACGGCTCGCCCACCCCGGCGAGCGAACCGCCCAGGCCGGCCAGGGTCTTGGCGTTGTATTCAAACCCCGCATCGAGTGTGGCCACGGCGGCGTCGACGAGGTTGGCCCCGGTTTTCTTCAGGCGGACGAACCGCGAGAGCTTTGCGACCTTGTCGGCAGGGTCCTCGCCGCCATCGACGCAGCCGGGCTGAAGGATGGTGTCGCCGAGCTTGGCCCGGTTCTCGTTGGCCAGCAGGTGGTTGTTCGAGAGGATCATCACCGCCTTGTCGTCCTTGGGGTCAAGCCCGCGGACGAAGCAGCCGAGCGTGCCGGCGGTGATCTTGAAATGGCCGACCGACACACCGATCTTGAGCGGCCGGGTCCGTTTCCGCTGCCACGGGGTCGCGGACTTGAGCACCCGGCCAATGTAGCGGACGTCGACCTCGCCCTTCGCCTTCTTCTTGATCGTGTCGAGCTGCGTACTGTTCTCCAGCCCTCGCCGCTGGAGACGGACGGCCAGAGAATAATCCTGGCTCGACTTGCGGACGACCCCGAGCGCCATCGTCGGCCCTCCGGCGCCCGCGGTCGCCATCGGCTGCGCCGCCATGTCGAACGCTGCCTTCGCCACGGGCGAGGCCGCCATCGGTTGGATGATCGTCTCGTTCAACGACGCCTTCAATTCCCGCACCGAATCCAATCGCACATCACACCCCCTCGTTAAGTCCGGCCTCGAATCCAATCGCGCACCACACCCCCTCGTTAACTCCGGCCTCCTTTGGGCTTCGGTCCCGACGTGAACGAACGCTTTTTTGCTCCCGGTATTCCAGGCCAGGACCAGGTTCTCAGTGATCCGGCATTGGCGATTTCTTGATGAACTCGAGTGCCTGGTCGATCAGGATCTCGCCGGTCAATTCGCCCAGCGAGGTCCGCGAGATGTAGTCGTAGCGGGGAAAGCTATGGAAATCGACCTTGGTGAGGATGTAGCCGAACGCGTCGTTGGTCAGGCCGAAGAGGAGGTTCTGCGTCCCGTGCATCTTCCGCTTGAGGTAGAAGCCGATGTTGGGCAGGGCCTCGCCGGGCATGGTCAAGATCTGCGCGGTGCCCAGGTTCACCAGGTTGATTCGCGCGGTGATCGATCGATCGTCATTGTGCGGGTACTTCAGGGGCGAGCCCGTAACCACGGCCCACATCAGGTCCGATTCGACGGGAAACCGCACGGCCAAGGAATCGCAGAAGAGGGCCGGGTCCTTCTGTTCGGGCGCGTCGTTGACGATCCGCAGGGCCTCGCCGGCCATCAGCTTGCCGATTCGCACGCACTCCTCCCAGCTTCGGGCATCGTGCCAGTAGCCGCGCAGGGTGTCCTTGGGCTGGTCGAGGTTGCGATTATCGGCCGTGACCATGCCCCCCTGGGCGCTGTTCATGAACAGGCCCATGCCGCCAGTTTGTGCCGCGAGCTGCTCGTACAGCGGGCCGACCAGGTCGGGGCTGCAGATCCCGATAGCGTTCCCGAGCACTTCCGGATGGACGGCGTAGTTGACCAGCGTGGCGATGGTCTTGCCTTGCGGACTCTTCGCCTGGATCACATTCATGCGCCGGTCGTAGAGGTCGGGTGCGTAGTAGTTGTAGGCGATCTTGCCCTGGGCCTCGCCGGTAGCGATCTTGATCCATGCGGGCTGGAGGCGGTCGATGGCCTCGTTGATCGCAAGAGCGGTCCGGTCGCAGACGAGATCCATGTACTTGAGGTCGCCGGTGTGTCCCCCCTTGCCGTCGGGGAAGGCGTAGCATTCCGGAGCGCTATGGGTGTGGGTTGAGCCGATCAGGATGTTGGCGGCGGGGATCCGATTGACCTTGGCGCGCACCCGGTCGCCCAGCACCGAGGGGAAACCCAGCAGATCGAGCGACACGATGGCCACGGAAACATCGGCCTTGCGAATGACAATCGCCCGGGCCGTCAGTTCCCCGCGTTTCTCGCTCGCCGGCTTCGGCACTCCCATCCCGCCCGAGATCGGCAGCAGCGGATCGGGCGTGATGACCCTTGACGTCGCGCCGACCTGGATCTCGGCGTGGGCCTGAGCAGCCTGCAAGAACGCACAGACGCATAGGCAGAGAGTGGAAAAACGTCGTACCATAGGTCGTTGTCTCCGGAATAGGGCTATGTCTCGCTTCGGCGACCATCTTACGGGCTGCCGCGTCAGGTTCCATCGGGGAGAACTGGAAAATGGTCGACGGCGGAGGGATTGGCGGCCCGGAATCGGCTGGCTATCCATCCGCCCCCGCGGGCTTCGCCGCGGTGCGGATGTGTTTGCTGGGTCGGGTGCAGGGCGTCGGCTTCCGGCCGTTCGTGGTTCGGCTGGCCACGGGGCTCGAGCTGGCCGGCTGGGTCAGGAACACGCCCGACGGGGTTGTCATTCACCTCGAGGGGCCCGTGGATCGGCTAGCCGCTTTTCGCGAGCGCGTGGTGCGCGAGATTCCTCCGGCAGCCGAGATTCACGCGATCACGGTCGAAGAAGAGCAAGAAAAGGGCTGTGTCGGGTTTTCCATCCGGCCGAGCGAGCGGGTCAAGGACGCGGCGGGAGCCGGCGCGATGCCCCAGGTTCGTGTGGTGATCACACCTGACCTGGCGGTCTGTCCGGCATGTCTCGCCGAGTTTGATTCGGACGACGACCGCCGCCACGGCTTCGCGCTGTCGGGCTGCACGGACTGCGGTCCGAGGTTCAGCTTCCAGACTTCGGCACCGTTCGACCGCGAGCGAACCACGATGGTCGATTTCCCTCCCTGCCCGGAGTGCCTGCGCGAATATACCGACCCGTCCGACCGCCGGTTCCACGCCCAGAACATCGCTTGCCCGCGGTGCGGCCCGCGGATCCATCTGGAGATGAGCGGCGACTCCGGTGCCATGCCGCATTCGGGATATCCCAGTGCAAACCCCACGGATTTGCCGGTCCTTGAGCAGGCGTCCTGCTTGCTGCGGGATGGCAAGATCCTGGCTGTGAAGGGCGTGGGCGGCTTTCATCTTCTTTGCGATGCAACCTCGGCGCAGGCCGTTCGCAAACTTCGCGAGCGCAAACGCCGTGATCGCAAGCCGCTGGCCGTTCTCTTCCTGGATGTGGGGCAGGTCTCAGGCCACGCCGAGGTCGATGAAGCGGCCCGAGCGGCCCTTCTCGGTGCCGAGTCGCCGATTGTGTTGCTCAGGCGCCGGGCGAGCTCGACGCTGGCCGATGACGTCGCACCCGGGCTCTCGACGGTGGGAGCTTTTCTCGCCTACACGCCGCTCCATCGGGCCCTGGTGCGGATGGTGAACCGTCCCCTGGTTGCCACCAGCGGCAATGCGAGCGACGAGCCGATGCCCATCGACAACGACGCGGCCCGCGCCGAGCTCGGCCAGATCGCCGATGCTTTCCTGGTCCACAATCGCCGGATTCTCCGGCATGCCGATGACAGTCTGGTCCGGACCATTGGTGGCAGGCCAGTGCCGATCCGGATCGGCCGCGGGTTGGCCCCGGTCCGGATCGAGCTGCCGATCGAGCCGCCTGCGCTGCTGGCGACTGGCGGGCATCTGAAAGCGGCGGTCGCATTCACCCGGGGCCGCGAGCTCTTCCTGGGGCAGCACATCGGCGATCTCGACATGCCCGGTGCGCGCGGGCGCTATGTCGAAAACGTCGCCGACCTGGCCAGGCTGTTCGGGGTCGTGCCCACAAGAATCGTGCACGACGCCCATCCCGACTACTTCACGACGCGCTACGCGGAGGAACGGGGATTGCCCTGTCTTGTTGTCCAGCATCATCACGCCCACATCATGGCCTGCCTTGCCGAGCACGGCGAGCACGGCCCCGCGCTGGGGATTGCGTGGGACGGCACGGGCTACGGTGATGATGGCACGATCTGGGGCGGCGAGTTCCTGAAAGTGGATGGGCCGAATTACCGCAGGGTCGGATCGCTCTGGCCGTTCGCTCTTGTTGGCGGCGACCGCGCCGCTCGCGAGCCGCGCCGTTCGGCCGCGGGTGTCTGCTTCGCGGCGGGAGAAGTGATTCCGGGCGAGCTGGATTTCTCGTCCGCCGAGCATACGCTGCTGCTCTCGGCGCTGCGATCGCCGCGGGCCTCGATGGTCACGACGAGCGCGGGCCGGCTGTTCGACGCCTGGGCGGCGCTGCTGGGCATCGCGCATCATTCGGCCTACGAAGCCGAGGCGGCCATGCGGTTCGAGGACCTGGCTGACCGGTCGGAGCAGGGGGCCTTCGAGGTCTCGATCGTCGATCATTCAGGTGTCGGCGCATCCCCGTTGCACCGCCTGGACTGGCGACCCTGGGTGGCCGAGACCAGGCGGCGGCTGGCTCAGGGGCACAGCCCCTCAAGACTGGCGGCCTGCTTTCACAACGCGCTGGCAGTGGGTAGTCTGCATATAGCCCGGCGCGTCGGCCTGGAAACTATCGTGCTGAGCGGCGGCTGCTTTCAGAATCGGCTGCTGACAGAGCGCGTGACCGACTTGCTGGTGCGCGATGGTTTTCGGGTTCTCACACATCGCCGTGTGCCTCCCGGCGACGGCGGTCTGGCCGTCGGCCAGATCTGGGCGGCGACGTTGCGCCTTGCTTCAGGATGAGGTCGGAGCGAAACCAGCCCGGGATAATCCGATAAGCGGTCCAATCAACGATGCGCGGGGATTCAGACTTGCCGGTCTTGGCCGGCGCGTCAGCCGCTGTCTTCACTTGCTCGCGTCGCCGCCGTTTCCCCAGCCAGCCAGCCGGTGCTCCAGGCGGCCTGGAAATTGTAGCCGCCAATCAGGCCGTCGAGGTCCAGGACCTCGCCGGCGAAGTGAAGACCCGGCACGATGCGGCTCTCCAGGGTGCGGGGATCGACCTCGTTCAGCGCGATGCCGCCACTGGTCACTTCGGCCTTCTCGAATCCGAGTGTGCCACGAATGGGCAACGCCAGCGCCTTGAGTGCGGAGACCAGGCGGACCCGTTCGGGGCGCGACAGGTCGGGGCCAAGCCGGCCGCGAGGAACCTGGGCGGCTTCCATGAGGCATTCAGCCAGACGGTGGGGTAGGTCCGCGGAGAGAATCGAAGCAACTCCCACTCGGCCCTGGCGGCACGCGGCTTGGAGTTTTCCATCGAGTTCTTCACGTGCGGTCGAAGGAAAGACGTCCAACCGGAGTTCGAGCGCGTCGGGCCCGTCATGGCGAGCGGCGGCCCGGCTGACGTCAAGAATCGCCGGGCCGCTCAAGCCGAAATGGGCGAAAAGGATTGCCTCGCGACGCTGCTGGAGCGTCTGGCCGGTGGCAGTCTGCACCGAGGCGACCACGTCGGGGAGGCTCAGTCCACGCAGCGAAGCGACCCACTCGGGCTCGACTCGAATCGGAACCAGAGCAGGCCGAGTCTCGATCACCGTGTGGCCGAACTCCCGGGCGATGCTGTAGCCGTCGCCCGTGGTTCCACAGCCGGGATAAGACCTCCCGCCGACGGCCAGAATCACACGGCGAGCCGTGAGCGCCGAATCGGCAAGAGCGATCGTGAATCCGTGGATCGAACCGGCTCCGCTGTCGATCCGCTCGATCGACCGAACGGGGCTCTGGCCGCGAAGGACCGCCCCACTGTGAGCGAGCCTGCGGACGATCGCCTCCAAGACGTCCCCGGCCCGATCGGACACCGGGAAGATCTTGCCGTTGCCCTCAATCTTGGTCGCGACTCCCTCCGCCTCGAACATGCGGACTGTCTGATCGATGTCGAAATGCCGCAGCGCCGGGCCCAGGAACGCACCGCCGTTTCCGAAGGCGGCCTGAATGGCCCGGCTGCCCCGGCACCAGGAAGGATTGAAGGCCGGGTCGATTGGCCCCGAGACAGCCTCCAGCCGGCGCAGGCCGCGGGCATTGGTGATATTGCACCGGGTCCCGCCGGACATCAAGATCTTGACCCCGGCGCGGCGGTTCTTCTCGAGTACGATCACCCGCGCACCGCACTGGGCGGCCCGGATGCCGGCGAACAGGCCCGCGGCCCCCGCCCCCAGCACGGCCACGTCAAAATCGTACCGCCGACTGGAATCCGCGTCGTCCACGAACCGTCCTCCCCGGCTCTTCAACATGATACCAGGAGCTGGAATGGTCCGTCAGCGAGCCGGTTGCCCGAGCCGAGCGTTACATGACAGTGAAGTAATTCGCCACGGCAAAGTCGAAGTACTCGGGCTTCATCACCAAAGGCAAGTCGTTATAGATGCAGTAGTTCCGGACCTGGAGCAGGAGATCGCGCGGCTGGCAACAGCGGAACGGGCGCTTGCACCGCTTGTAATGCTGGTCGAGCAGGTGCTCGATGGCTTCCCGGTCGATCGCCTCGAAGCCCAGCTTGGGCGCGAACATCTCGATCATCCGGCGGAATTCCGCTTCCGACGGGTTGGCTGCGTGAACCTTGTAAGGAATACGTCTCAAGAAGGCCTCGTCCACCAGTTGCTTGGGCTCGAGATTGGTCGAGAAGATGATGAGCTGGTCGAACGGAACACGGACCTTCTTGCCGTTTGCCAGACTGAGGAAGTCGTAGCGTTTTTCCAGGGGCACGATCCAGCGGTTGAGCAGCTCGACGGGCTGCATCCGCTGGCGCCCGAAGTCGTCAATAAGGAAGCTTCCCAGGTTGCTCTTCAGTTGCAGCGGCGCCTCGCTGACCTTGGTCACCGGATCGTAGCGGATTTCCAGGTCTTCCATCCGCAACTCGCCGCCGGCGACGATCGTTGGCCGCCGAATGTGCACCCAGCGGCGATCGTGGTCGCTGCAATCGAGCAGTCCGCCCGAGCTGGATTCCTCGATCGCCTCATGATTGGCCATGTCGAACACCTTGATCAACTGGCCTTCAATACAAAGCACTCTGGGGATCCACACGCTCGAGCCGAAGCAGCGGGTGATGCGTTCGGCAATGCTGGTCTTGCCGTTGCCGGGGAACCCATAAAGGAAAAGGCCGCGGCCCGAGTTGATGGCCGGGCCGAGCATGTCAAAAGTCCGCTCGGAGATCAGCAGATCGGCAAAGGCTCGCCGCAAATCCTCCTCCTTGGGGTGCTCGGTCGCGATCGTCTGGGCCGAGATCGAATCCAGGTAGTCCGCGAACGGCACGGGAGCCGTACCCACATAAGTGCATTCGTCCAGGTAAATCTTGGCCCGGGCACGGCCAGTGTCCGTCAGCGAGTAAACGAAGTCACTGGCCGCTCCCGTGCTTGTGTAGTTGACGATCTGCTGGTTCTTGAGCTGCCGCAGAAACTCCGGAAACGGGCCAAAGGGCAGGCCCAGCTCGGCAGAGATCCGCCGACCCGAGGCAGTGCCCATGTTCAAGAGAAACTTGAGGACCAAGCTCTCGACCATCGCGTGGCTCAGGCCCGCTTCGTCGAACGTGTTGACGATCCGGGGCTGAAACGCCCGGTGGCCAATCGAATTCTCGAGTTCCAGGAGCGGTGGAAGCACCGAGGGGGCTGATAGGCTCACGTCGCGAGACTCCCTTGCGACCCGGTCACCCTCCGGCGAGCCGGGTCCGGCTCGACCGCGGAGAGACACCTCGCGCAAACCTACGTCGCCGGTCCGGAAACGTCAAACCGAGGCACCAACGCCGGTTCACTCGAGGCAATTCGCTAGCTGATCGGCCAGGACAGCGGCCGAAGCCGGAAAGTCGATCTCCACTCGCCTTCGGGTTGGTTCGAGCGGTTCGATCCGAATTTGCCAGGTGTCGATCGGAAGCAGCGCGCGCACGCGGTCGGCCCACTCGACCAGGCAAACCCCTCCGGCGCTCCAGTAATCGGCCACGCCAAGGTCCTCGAACTCCCGGGGCGACTCCAGGCGAAAGACGTCGAAGTGATAAACAGGAATCCGTCCTTCGTACTCATGGATCAGGACAAAAGTCGGACTGGCGATCGCGCCCGGATCGACTCCCAGAGACTCGGCGACGGCCCGGACGAGCCGGGTCTTGCCAGCGCCCAGGGGACCGATCAAGCCGATCACGCAACCGGGATCGCAGACATCGGCCAGGGCCTGCCCCAGCCGCTCCGTCTCCTGCTCGGAGTCGAGCTCGATCAAGAGGCCGGCATCGGTTCGAGCGACGTTCATGAGGCGGTGGGTCCCGTCGATTCAAGGTCCGCCAGCGGAATCACGATTCCGAAAATGATCAAAGCCGCACGGTTCCAACGGCAACACGACCCCGCCGGACCTGCGCAGCCACAGCCCCGGCTCGGCCGTGATCTCACCCACGCGATAGACACGGACCGGTTCTGGCGGCCGGGCAAGAAGCCTGCGTGAACGTTCGGCGGAAAGCACGACGCAGAGCTCGAAATCTTCGCCATCGTGGAGAGCATGGTCGAGCGCGGAAATTCCGTCGGTCCGGGACTGGTCAATCGCATCAGGGTGGATCGGGATCTCGTCGGCGTCCAGGATCGCTCCCAGCCCTCCGCTCTCCTCGAGAATATGATTCAGGTCGGACGAGAGTCCATCGGAGATGTCGATCATGGCGTTAAGCCGCTCCGCAACGCAGATCGCCAGCGCTTCCTTGATGCGTGGCTCGGGACGGAGATGCCTTCCCCTCCAGAGGCTTCCTCCCAGCGGCCCCGTGACCACGATCACGTCGCCGGGCCGGGCCCCCGAGCGGCGTACCGGCCCGGGCGGGCTGGTCTCGCCCAGCAGTGCCACGCTCACCACCAGCGGTCCATCCCATGCGTTGGTATCGCCGCCGATCAGGTCGACTTCGAATCGGTCGGCCATCCGCTTGAGCCCTGCACTTAGCCCCTGGCCGATCAGCACCGCGTTGCCGCGAGGCAAGGCCACCGAGACCACGGCGGCGCGAGGCAGACCCGCCATGGCCGCGATGTCTGAGAGGTTCACGCCCATGGCCTTGTAGCCAACCGCCTCGGCCCCGTCGCTCTCGAGCCGGAAGTGGCGGCCGTCCATCAGCATGTCGGTTGTGACCAGGAGCCGAGATCCCGCGGAGACCTCGAGAATCGCGCAGTCGTCGCCGATGCCCAGAACCGTTCCCTGGTGCGAACGTCCCGACTGCTGCCGGCGGATCCAGTCGATCAGGCCAAACTCGCCGGCAGGGGCAGTCGGTTGCATGGTCGCACCAGGATCAGAGAGATAGCCTCAACGAGCGTTTCGTCCCGCAAGGAAAGCCCGTACTGCCTGGGCCGTCGCGTTCTCGAGCAGCTCGGAGGCCTTCTCGATGGCCACGTCGATGGGAACGGGACCGGGGCAGATGCTGAAGTAAGCGTCAACACCCTGTTCCAGGACGGCCTCGGCACCCGGCCCGATCGATCCGGCAATGGCCAGGGTTGGACATCCCAGCGAGTGCGCCAGGCGGGCCACACCGACGGCTGTCTTGCCGAAGGCACTCTGACCGTCCAGAGCGCCCTCACCGGTGAGACAGAGGTCTGCGGCATGCAGGCGCTCGCGCAGGTTCACGGCCTCGATGACGAGGTTGACCCCACCCTCGAGCCGTCCCCCGGCGAACGCCACCAACCCCCCACCTAGACCCCCCGCCGCGCCCGAGCCGGGGATGTCGCGAACTGCGACATCCAGGTCGCGCGCAACGATGTCCGCGAAGTGGCCGAGGTTGCGATCGAGCCTCTCCACCATTTCGGGTGTGGCTCCTTTTTGCGGTCCATACACCGCCGAGGCGCCCTGAGGGCCGCAGAGAGGGTTGGTCACGTCGCAGGCCACGGCGATGGTGGCCGAGCCCAGGACGGCCACCTGGTCGGTGCGTTCGATCCTGGCCAGCCGATCCAGTTCGCCCCCGCCTGGCTCGAGCTCGCGTCCGTGGGTGTCGAGGAGGCGGAAGCCGAGTGCCTGGCCCAGGCCGGCTCCTCCATCATTGGTCGCGCTGCCGCCGATGCCCACAATCACGCGCCGGGCGCCGGCCTCGAGCGCCGCCAGGAGCAACTGGCCGGTGCCCCGCGTGGTGGCCCGCAAAGGATCTCGCAAGGCGGGCAGCACGAGCCACAGCCCCGAGGCAGAAGCCATCTCGAGCACCGCAGTGCGCCCGTCGCCCAGAAGTCCAAAAGAGGCGACCACCGGGTCGCCCAGCGGTCCAGTGACCGTGACCGTGCGATACGAGCCACCCGTCGCCGCAACGAGCGCCGCGACGGTCCCCTCGCCGCCGTCAGCCATCGGCACGCGGTCGATCTCGGCGGAGGGATCAACCCTGGACAGGCCCCGCGCCATTGCCTCGGCCGCCTCGAGCGCCGTCAGGCTCCCCTTGAACTTGTCCGGAGCAATCACCACTCGCATCGCGGCCGACCTCAATCGTCAAACTCATCCCGGCACGCGCCAGCGAGCCCGACAGACGATAGACAATAGTCAGCATACAAACCTGGTGAAGACCGGTCCAACCTGGATGATTGGAGACCAAGGGCGGTTTCCTTCCGGTTTAACTTTCTCTTGCGGTTCTTCTCGTGATTCCCAGAACGCGGCTGGCCGGTCCTCCAGGCGCCGGAATAGCGGTTTCATCCCGGAATCGGGCTCATTCGCCGACCCGAAATCGAAGCTATCGGACGTTACCATCTAGGAGACAATGGATTGCGATCGAGAGTTTGGGTTCGTTCATGCCCAACATTCTGGTCGGCCCGTCCGGTTGCCAGACATCTTTAGCCACCCGATCCTGAGTGGGCCGAGCTTCTCTGCGTGCCGGCTTCCGGAATGGCCAGCCTTTCGATGTCCCGTCTTGGAGCATCCGGAATTAGGTTCGCTCTGCATGCGTGATATGCTACGAAATGCTAGGTTTTCCGGTTTTTTGAAAGTTGGGGAAGCTGGGTTTTCGACGCAAGTTATTAAAGAATAAAGATATCTGGCTATCTGTCTCACGGCGCTCATTTTACGTAAGTAAAACGCAACTACGTGACATTAAAGGAGTTGCGCCATAACCAGCAACGTAGCATGTTCTCCCCAAACGTGGCCATTTCGACCCCATTTCGGGCCGTTTTGCCCCCCATCCGGCTCACATTCGGCTTTGGGAGGCTGACTACTGGCTACTGACTACTGGTTTTGAGAGCGGCAGGGGCCAGCCTCTTTCCGGCACCCAAGGAAACAGGGTGGCCACGGTCGCTCTCCTGAAAACGGTCTGACCAAAACTGGGTCCTGCCGGATCAACCCCGGTTGAACGCGGTCGCGCTGCGAACCGTCAAGCTTTTGCCAGCCAGCCTTATCCGGCCATTCCACAAGCCTTACACAATCGGCATATCCGGCGGCCAGGTTAGAGCAGATGGAGAATCCCGACATACTCAGTTTACAATAAGATTCCCCGAATCTTGAAAGCGCCTCAGGAACCTGGTTTCTTCTTGATGGCACAAGCGCAATCGCGAGGGGTTCGTTTTGCCAGAACCGATCAGCATCAATCATCATCACCAACCACCCGAGGAAATAGCCGACGAGCTCCGCGAGCCTGCGCAGCGAGTCACGCGGCTCGCTAAGACCATCGCTGACCGGATCGGTCCCGAACACGCACGCCGCCAACAGAAACCAGACCGGCAGACTCGCCATAAAGACGAAAATGGCTGTTGCGTCAACGCTTTGATACCTCGAAGTTCGGTGTAGTGACGGGCCGATGCCTTGACATCATGAGACCGGGGAGGTCGCTCCCTCGCGTGCGAGGTCTTCGGGCAGGTCGTCGAGCGTGGGCTCGCGGCGTGGGACGTGGTTGGCCCGGTGGCGTTCCTCCGAGATCGCGTCATACACCCGCCTGCGGCAGCGGTTGACGCCCCCGAGCGGCCGGTGAGTCTCGAGGGCGTGCCAGGGCGTGAAGGAGAGGTTCTCGTCGAACTCGCGCACCGCCGCGGTGTCGAACTGCTGGACCGGTATCCGCAGCGTGGCGACCTTCGTCGGCGGCGACTTCGCCTCGTCCCACACGACGGTCGGGTCCTCGACCGGCATCGCCTTGGGATCGGTTTGCACATGCACGAGGAAGTCGAACCACGCTTCCTGGCCGGCGAGATGGGAGGCCAGGGACTCGCGGAGCCGATTCTTCGAGTCGCGCGGGGCCGCGCAGGGGAAGGGGTATGGCACGGGCCGCACCGAGTACTTCACCGCCAGACGGTCAAGCTTATAGGGCGTCTGGCTCCAGTAACACTGGCCCAACACGTCGGCTGGCTTTGTCCTCATCCCCATGACGAGACGCCAGCGGCAGTCGCCCAGCATGAACGCCCGGAACACCACCACGATGGGCCTCCACCAGAACGGCCCCCGGCTGAGCCGGAGGACCTGCTCGGAGAAGGGAACGTAATCGGCGA
>JAFAHT010000431.1 GCA_019237095.1 Planctomycetaceae bacterium | reverse complement strand
TTGTCTTTGTATCGGCGGACTGTCTTGCGGATGTACATGGTCACTATAGATGCCAGAACATCCACTGAAATTCAAGGTGAGCGACGTTGGAATTAGTCACTATTTTGGAAATCTCGTCACCAACAGCCCGGATTCGGTTATCGTTCTCGTCCAGAGGTCCTAATTTAAGACCAAACATGTTGCACTGCATCGACTGCGCAGAATGACCGATTTATCTCCTAATTCTTTCCTGCGAAAGTTGGGCTAGAATGCGAACCTCTCGTCCACCGGCCTCGGCAGGAATCTCGGAATCGGCAATGGTTCCACCGGCTTCGCCCCGCGCACGACGCATGTCTCCCACGGCGGAATCGTGCCCGTGCGGTAAAAGGTGTCGACGTACTTCCAGTCGGTCTCGGCAAAGTCGAAGTACCACGGATCAAGGTCGGTGACACCCGCCTCGTGCAGCAGTTGTAGCCCGAACCGCGCGGCGTTGCGCTCGTATTGCTCCAGGGCGTCAAGGTAGACCTCGAGATCCTGGTCCGAGACCCCGACGATCTCAGGCCGATACGAGGGCGCGACCCACTGCACCGAGTGGCCGAAAAGGTGCAGTACCAGGAAGCACTGCATCTCGAAATCGACGGCAGGGTCGATCGTGATCTTCAAGCCGTCGAAGATTCCCAGCTTGGGACGCTCGAGCATCCCGTATTCCAGGCCCAATCCAAGGGCGACGACGCGGGCCGTGATCCTGGTCCACACCCGCACCAGCGTTCCGGCGTCGAGTTTTCCCACAGTGCTGTTCATGGTCTGTTCCCGACTCCTCCCTCGCACGCCGGCACATCCTCGTGCCCGAAACGCCGCCCCGCTATCTGATCAGAACTTACCAGGAATCAGGCCATAGCGAGAGCCCGTAGACGGGTCTCGAAGCCAGTATCGCCCTTTGTCGAAGGCCGGTTCTCGGTTGACCGCCTGGCACGCATCCGGGCGCCGTCGGCCGCGCCCCGAGTTATTTCAGCTTGCAAAGCCGCCGCAGCAGCCCCGCGGGGGCAGTCCAATCGAGCTGGAAAAGAGGCCACGAGTGGGGCGTCGTGGAGAGGGCGGCGAGGCCCCCTTTATTCAGCTCGAACGGGAATCTACCGACCTCGCCCAGGATCAACAGGCCGACCAGGTCACTGAGCGACGGGTTGTGGCCGACGATCATCAGGCGGTCCGTGTGACGTTCGCGCAGCCAGTCCCGGATAGTCTGGGCGTCGGAGTCGGCGCTCAAGACCGATGAGGTCACCAGCCGGTCGGTCAGACCGAGCTCCTGGGCAACGATCTGCGCGGTGCGGCAGGCGCGGGGCAGGGGACTCGTGATAATGCGGTCAAGCTCCAAACCGAATGCCGCCAGTCCGCGGCCGACCTGCTTGATCCGTTTTTCTCCCTTGGGGGTCAGCGGCCGCTCGTCCTCGGGAACTCCCGGCGTTCCGTGGGGGATGGCGATGCCGTGGCGCAGAATGTAAAGCTCATGCATGAGGAACCCTCGCTCTGTCCGGACCAACCATACCGATCGCCTTGGTGCTTTTGATTTTACCCAAACCCCGGATCGCGAGCGACTCACCCGAACGTGATGCTTCCCCGGCAGAGTGAGGCGCGCCGAAGCGGCAGGATCGGGGTCTTGTCCTGAATCGGTGGCTTTACAGCCCGATTTCCTCCGTATAACTTAAAAGATGTCAAATGTTGGCGTTGGGTGATCTATCCCGGGATCTTCGGGCCGGCTGGTACGGTTGTGGGGTGAGGTAACGTCACGGTCCTGTTCTCGTCTCTGAAAGAGGCATGGCATGGCACAGGCCATCGTGAATCCGGAGGAAATCCGCCGATTCGCCGCGCGGCTGAAGCAATTCAACAACGATCTCATGAACCAGTTGACCGTGCTCCACGGCCAGGTCTCCGGCCTGGGACAGTCCTGGCGCGACCGCGAGCACGACAAATTCGTCGAGGAATTCGAGCAGACGATGCAGGTCGTCAAGCGCTTCGTCGATGCGACCAACCAGCACATTCCATTCCTGATGCGCAAGGCCGATCGTGCGGACGAGTATTTGCAGCAGAGGTGAGTGGCGAGTGGCTCGGGATAGAGGACGCATCCCATGGCCGAGTCCGCGAAAGTTCTGTCGATCCAGTCTCTGAAAGATTTCCGGGTCGCGCTTGTCACCTTCACCGAGGAGGCGCGGAATGCCCTCGGCGGTGTCGACATGGAATTGAAGAGGATGCGCGACTGGCTGGAACGCGACCAGCTCTCGTACTGGCAGATGCAGGTCAAGCGGCGGCACGAGGCCATGATGATGGCCCGGACCGAGCTGTATCGCCGCAGGATTTCCCAGCAGGGCAGCGACGCCATCTCCGACACCGAGCAGAAAGAAGCCCTCAAGGAGGCCCAGCGCCGGCTCCGCATTGCGGAGGAGAAGGTCGAGGCCGTCAAGAAGCTCATCCCCATCTTTCACCATGCCATGGCCGAATACGTTTCCCGAGCAGCACCCCTGACCGACCATCTCTCCGGTGGTGTCGACAAGTCGCTGGGAAGCCTGACGAAGATGATCGATTCGCTCGAAGCCTATCTGGCTCTCAACGCGCCAGCCGCCCCGCCTGTCGAGTCAATGGGCGTCTCTAGCCCGGGCATGACTTCGGCTCGTGTCGGCAGCTCTCCGGCCGGAGCTGGAGCCGACGCCCGCGACCAGACCGAGGCCGGCCCGGACCAGGACCAAGGCAAGGATGACGCACCGGCTCAGGCCGCAGACGCGGCTCACGATTCTTCACCGCTTCCGGAGACTTCCACGGCACCGCAATCGAACCAGGAGCACGACTCATGAGCGCTCACTCCTCACGGCTTCAGCACGCGCTCAAAGACCTGCGCGAGAAATGGGATATCACCCGCGAATCGTGGGCCGACCAGGTCGCCCAGGACTTCGAAAAAGACCACCTCGACTCGATCGAGCGCCTGGTCAAGCACACGATCGTGGGAATGGACAAGCTTTCCGAAACGCTGGGGAAGATTCGTCGCCAGTGCCAGGAGAATGACTGACGCGGCCGATCAGCCCTCCAACCTGAAACCTGGATTGCGCCAACATGCCTGAGTCACCGCTGATTCAAAAAGAGGTCGCCGCACTCACCGACCTGGAAGCATTGATCGCCGCCCGTGCCAAGGGAGAGACCGAGACCGAGCTGGTCTTTCATCGTCGGAGGGAGAGGGAGGACCAGGAATACCGGGCAGCCTCGCGCCAGCTTTCGTCTCGCCACAAGGCCGAAAAAGCGGCGCTGGAAGCCGAGTACCAGCGAACCCGCAATGAGATCTTGCAGGCTTTCGAGCGCGAGAATCAGGCCACCGGGGCCGAGTATGTCCAGGTCAAGGCGAAGATCGACGCCCAGGCCAAGACGGAACGTAGCCGTGCCAAGAAGGCCCATGAAGAGACGCGCTGGCAAGCACTGGCTATGTACGAGGCCGCGCGCGATGGAACGGTCAAGTCGCGCAAGCGCGATGAGGAGATGCTGGCCTCGACCCGGGCTGACATTCAGAACGTCAGGGACGCTGCGGAGCCCGTGCTCGAGCGGTGTCGATCGCTGGCCGGCCCGGAGCCCTCGGCAACCGCGCTGCCAGTTCCTGACGCGCAGACCAAGCCCGCGGATTCCGATGCCACCGATCCCGGCGAGGCGTCCCAGGTGTCGACGCTACAGCAGGCCGTGAAGCATGCCGATGACGAGCTTCTGGCCCTCGAGAAGCTGAAGCTTCCGAACTTTCTTCAGCTCCAGAATTTCATCTGGCCGTTCCTCATGCTCGGCCTGTTGTTGATCGCTGGGCTCGGGCTGACGATTGGCTGGATCGGCGGGGCCATCGCAGGAGTGATCATCGCCGTGGCCGCGGCGGTGGGCAGCCGCGTCGGCCTGACCAAGCTGGCTCGACCACGAGTCGCCAAGCACTATTTCCCGCTGCTGCGGTCACTCGAGGATGCGGAGAAACTGCTCGTCCAGACCCAGGATTGGATCAAGACCGAGTTCGAGCGGCGCCAGCGCGAGGCCGAGCAAGACCGGGAAAGCGAAGTCAAGAAGGCCAACGAGACGTTGACCCAGCGGATTGGCGAAGCCGAGGCCCGACAGCAGCACGAGAGGCAGGAGGCCGACGTCAAGTATCCCGCCCGGATGGCCAAGTTGGCCCTCAAACGCGACGCCGACCTGAAACGTGCCGACGAGCACTATCCACCCCGGATCAAGGCCCTCGACGTGAAGTTTGAACAAGACTCACACCAGCTTCAGGAGTCCTTTCGCAAGACGAGTCAGACGACCAAGCAGCAATACGACGAGGTTTGGGGCAACCTGATCCGCACGTGGACCGAGGGACTCGCCCGGGTTGGCGGTCTGGCCGAAGAAGTCAACGAGGAATCGGCCCGTCGTTTCCTGGACTGGGACCAGACGGTCCTCGACCAATGGAAACCACCCGCGGAAGTGCCTCCCGCCCTGCCGTTTGGAACCTTCAAGATCGACCTGAGCGACTTTCCCAGCGGTCTGCCCGTCGATCCCCGGCTCAAGGATGCCGGTCCAACGCAACTGCAACTGCCGGCCCTTGTGCCCTTTCCGATCCGGTCTTCGGTCTTGATCAAGACGGCTGACGCTGGCAAGGGCGAGGCGGTGAAGTTGCTCCAGGCGCTCATGCTTCGGTTCCTCACCTCCGTCCCGCCCGGCAAGGTCCGGTTCACCATCTTCGACCCGGTCGGGCTGGGAGAGAACTTTGCGGCGTTCATGCACCTTGCCGATTACCACGAGCTTCTTGTCACCAGCCGGATCTGGACCGAGACTCCGCACATCGATCAGCGCCTGACGGACCTCCAGGCCCATATGGAAAACGTGATCCAGAAGTACCTGCGCAACGAATTCGAGACAATCGAGGAGTACAACGCCTATGCCGGCGAGGTAGCCGAACCGTTCCGAGTGCTGGTCGTGGCCAATTTCCCGACCGCCTTTAATGAGTCGGCCGCCCGAAGGTTAATGAGCATCGTCAGCACCGGGGCTCGGTGCGGCGTCTACGCCTTGATCTCGCTGGACACCAAGCTGCCCCTGCCCGCCGGCTGCCAGCTCAAAGACCTCGAGTCGCACTGCGTGAACGTCAACTGGAAGGAAAACCGGCTCCAGTGGCGCGACCCCCACTTCGGCCGGTTCCCGCTGGCGCTGGACACCCCGCCCGACGCGGGAACTTTCTCCCAGATTCTGCATCTCGTGGGAGAGAAGGCACGCGACGCCAATCGGGTTGAGGTGCCGTTCGAGTTCATCGCCCCGCCCAAGGATGCCTACTGGACCTCCGACAGCCGAAGCGGCGTGGACGTGCCCCTGGGCCGGGCCGGGGCCACCAAGCTGCAGTCGCTCGCGCTGGGCAAGGGGACAAGTCAGCACGTGCTGATCGCCGGCAAGACGGGCTCCGGCAAATCGACCTTGCTGCACGCGCTGATCACCAACGCAGCACTACGCTACAGCCCCGACGATCTCGAGCTCTACCTGATCGACTTCAAGAAGGGCGTCGAGTTCAAGGTTTACGCGGTCTTCGAGCTGCCGCACGCCAAGGTCATCGCCGTGGAGAGCGAGCGCGAATTCGGGCTCAGCGTGCTCCAGCGGCTGGACCTCGAGCTCAAGCGCCGGGGCGACCAGTACCGGGAAGTCGGCGTGCAGGACCTCAAGGGTTTTCGCGATGCCCGCTCCGAGACGCCCATGCCGCGGATCCTATTAATCGTCGACGAGTTTCAGGAGTTCTTCGTCGAGGACGACAAGATCTCTCAGGAAGTCTCGCTGCTGCTGGACCGCCTGGTGCGCCAGGGCCGAGCATTCGGCATTCACGTCAACCTCGGCTCGCAGACTCTGGGCGGCGCCTATTCGCTGGCGCGGGCCACGCTCGGCCAGATGGCCGTGCGGATCGCTCTGCAGTGCAGCGAGGCCGACGCCCACCTGATCCTCAGCGAGGACAACACCGCAGCCAGGCTGCTGACCCGGCCCGGCGAGGCGATCTACAACGACGCCAACGGGATGCTCGAGGGTAACAACCTGTTCCAGGTGGTCTGGCTGTCGGACGAGAAGCGCGAGGAATACCTCAGAGACATCCAGGATCTCGCCCGAGTCCAGCACCGGCCGCCGGCCACGCCGATCGTCTTCGAGGGCAACTTGCCGGCCGTCGCCAGCAAGAACCCGCTCCTGAACGCCCTGCTCGATGCTCCCGCCTGGCCCGAATCGCCGCGGTTCGAGCAGGCTTGGCTGGGAGACGCGATCGCGATCAAGGACCCGACGGCCGCTCTCTTCCGCCCGCAGAGCGGCAGCAACTTGCTGATCATCGGTCAGAACGACGAGGCCGCCCTGGCCATGCTGATCATGGCGGGGCTAAGCATCGCCGCCCAGCACCCTCCGCGCCCCTCCGGCGGTCTGCGCCTCTACCTGCTCGACGGCAGCCCCGTCGATGCGTCGCTGGCCGGCGAGCTTGGCAAGCTCGAGCGCTACATCCCTCACCCGGTCAAGAACGTTTCGGCTCGTGAGCTACCGAAGGTCATGGGCGACATCGCCGCCGAGGTCGAACGGCGGCGAGACGAGGAGACCGAGGCCCTGGCGCCGATCTACCTGTTGATCTACGACATCCAGCGATTCCGCGACATTCGTAAGGGCGACGACGACTTCGGCTTCTCCTCCAGCTTCGGCGAGGACAAGCCGGCCTCGCCCTCGACGTCGTTCACGACGATCCTCAAGGATGGCCCCGCGGTGGCCGTGCATACCCTGGTCTGGTGCGACAGCGTGAATAACCTGAACCGGACCTTCGACCGCCAGGGTCTGAAAGAGTTCGAGATCCGCGTGCTGTTCCAGATGAGCGCCAACGATAGCAGCTCGCTGATCGATTCCCCGGCCGCCGGTAAGCTCGGTGCCAATCGGGCCCTCTTCTTCAGTGAGGAAGAGAACCGGATCGAGAAGTTCCGCCCTTACGGGCTGCCCGACCCGCAGTGGCTCGACCATGTGAATCGCCAGTTCCAGGCCCGGCCTCGGCCCGAGCCAGTCGAGGTTCCAGGCGGCGATGGAAATGGTGAGCCTTCCCCGGTGCCGGCCAGCCCGGAAGAAGTCGAACCGGCGCGGGAGGCGCTGTGAGTAGTGACGCGTAGCGAGGAGGTCGATCATGTCCACGATCACGACATCCCCACCCGGCCCGCCCCCGCATTCGCTGGCCTTGCCGGAGGTTTACCAAATGACGGTCGAGGAATACGAGCGCATGGCGGCGGCGGGCGTCCTCGACGACCCTCGCGTCGAGCTGATCAACGGACTGTGCTTGGTCTTTGAGCCATGATCGCCCTGGCCGGTCCCACCCCGCCCGCCAGAATCAGCGTGGCCGGATGCGAGCCTCGG
>JAFAHT010000478.1 GCA_019237095.1 Planctomycetaceae bacterium | reverse complement strand
ACCTTGCGGGCATGCACATAGACTGTCTCGCGGCTGCACTGCGAATCTTGGGCTTGCACAGTCACAGAGCCGTACTGACCCGAGAACACAGCGGCGGCGTTGCGGACCCAAGTGCGGACCGGTAGCTTGAACATGCGTGAGCCCTCTATGGCGAAGATGGTGAAATCCAGTACCGCCGAATTTCACCAGGGATGAGGCTTCCACGCCAGCTCAACTGTCAACCTGCCGATCCGCCCACGAGGCGGGAATGAGACAGTCCCCCAAGAGTCAAGGGAAACATGGATGCAAGTCGTTGCTGAAGATTGACTTGCGACGAAAACCAGGCCCGCCGAAATTTTCAAAAAACCCGGAAAACGTAGCATTTCGTAGGATATCATGCATGCAAAATGGACCCTATTTCGGATCGCTGAACTCGGAGTTCGGTAGGGTGGATGACAGGTTGCGAGTGCCCCATGATGATTGGCCTGTGCGAGTTGAACTTGGGTGGCTGTCATGAAGGTGAACGCAGCGAGCCGTGAGGGGATCGATCCCGGCGATGTTCGGTCCCTTGTGAGTGTTATCGTGGAGGCAGGAGAGAGCAAGGTTCTCAGGGATTGTCAGACCGCCGTGCTGGCGAGCGATGATATGGTCGATCGGGAAGGGGACCGTCGGGTAGGAAGCCTCGGGCATCCGGCAATACTCGCCGGCATGTCCCGCCCGCTCGCGCACTTCGCTTGCCAAGGCTGCGTCCATGAATCCCTCAGGACAACTTCACCGCCCTCAGCGACCCCCTCGCCTTGGAGTGTAATAACGCGAGGAGGTGCCCAGCCTTGACGTAGTTCTCGAGCTCCTCTCGCTCCTCGGAGGTCGGGCGCCCGTCCTGGTTCCGCTCGGCAAGCTCGCGCATTCGCTTCTGGTCCTTCTCCTCGAACCCAAGCGTGAGGATATAGCGGGCCAGTTCTCGGGAGAGACCCGACTGGTCGGCCTTGATCAGTCGAGCGAAGATCTCGATCGCGCTGGTATTGTTCTTGGGAGCCTGGACCGCAACCATGAGTTTGATTCCTCCTGTACTGTGCCACCAGCACCGCCATTCCAGACAATGATTCTACATCCAGACACTGCGGTCGAGCGAACGATACCCCACCGCCTCGGCAATGTGCTGGGGCTTGATCTCGTCGGAGCCTTCCAGGTCGGCGATGGTCCGCGCAACACGCAAGACCTTGTCATGAGCCCGCGCGGATAATCCTAATTCCTCCATGGCGGCCTTGAGGATGCTCATGGCCTCAGGCTTGAGCGTGCAGAACTTGCGGACCTGGCGTGGGGTCATCCGGCCGTTGACGGTGGGACCGTGGGCATGGGCGCCGAACCGCTTGGTCTGACGGGCGCGGGCTTCGAGCACCTGGGCGCGGAATTCGGAGGAGGGTGGGCCGGGGGGCATCTCGGCGAGCTGGGTGAACGGGACGGCGGGGACCTCGACGTGCAGGTCGATGCGGTCGAGCAGGGGGCCGGAGATGCGACTCAGATACTTCTCGACCTGGGGCGGCGTGCAGCTACAGGCCCGGCGCGGGTCGGAGCGGTATCCGCAGGGGCAGGGGTTCATCGCGGCGACGAGGATGAATTCGGCGGGGAAGGTCGAGCTGCGGAGGGCCCGGCTGATGGTGACCTTGCCTTCCTCGAGCGGCTGGCGCAGGACCTCGAGCGTTTTGCGATTGAACTCGGGCATCTCGTCGAGGAAGAGGACGCCCTTGTGGGCCAGGCTGATTTCGCCCGGCTGGGGCGGACTGCCGCCGCCGACCAGGCCGGCGTCGCTGACGGAGTGGTGCGGGGGGCGGAACGGCCGCACGGCCATCAGCGCCTGGCCGGGCTTCAAGAGGCCCATGACGCTGTAGATGCGCGAGGTCTCCAGGCTCTCGGCCGGAGTGAGCGGGGGCAGGATCGTCGGCAAGCGCTTGGCGAGCAGGGTCTTGCCGGTTCCGGGTGGACCGATCATCAATACATTATGTGAACCTGCGGCGGCGATGAGCAGGGCCCGCTTGGCGTAGTCTTGGCCCTTGACGTCGACGAAGTCTTCCTCCATGTGGGAGTGCTGGGCGAAGAGTTCGTCGAGATCGACGGCCTCGGGGTCCATGTCGAGCTGCCCGGTGAGGAAGCCGACGGCCTCGGCGAGGCTGCCGACCGGAAAGACATTCAGTCCTTCGACGACGGCGGCTTCGGCGGCGTTGGCCGTGGGCACGAGCAGCCCATCGCGACCCTCGGAGACGGCCCGGAGGGCCATCGCGAGGATTCCCTTGATGGGCCGGGTGTCGCCGGTGAGGGCGAGCTCGCCGACGATGGCGTAGTTGCCGGTCCGGTCGAAGGCCACCTGACCGCTGGCCAGTAGCAACCCCAGCGCAATCGGCAGATCAAAACCGTTGGCGTCCTTCTTGAGATCGGCCGGAGCGAGGTTGATGACGACCCGGTCCACCGGGCGACGATATCCCGAATTGACGATGGCGCGCTCGACGCGGTGCGTACTCTCCTTGACGGCGGCCTCTGCCAGTCCGACCAGGACGGTCTTGGGCATCGATGAGGCCGAGACGTCAACCTCCACCTCCACGGGAGTCGCGTCGATGCCAATCAAGGTGTAAGAAAAGAGCTTGGCGAGCATGGTGCGCCGTTCTGAGCATCCCGAGGGCGACGGCCGGGCGGCATTGCCTTCGAGCCGGTCACGGACTGTCGAGTTTAGCACATTACCATGCTGGTCTCCTATTGCCCTGCGCGTGCTGTGGCGAAATTGCGGCATCGGCACTCTCCGACAGCCCTGCGTCGGCCTCGGCCTTGAGCGGGTCTGGCGGCTGGTCACTGGCAACGGCCCACGCGGAAGCTTCGAGGCCAGGGTTCCTCGGCAGTGCATGAACCAGTGGTGTTGACAGAACCCAACTCCAGTAAGGGTGCCAGGCGAAAAAAATCCGGCTTGCTTGACGTGAGCGTAATTACTGTTAACTTTAACCAATGAAAGCACAAGCTGCCCTTGACGGGAACCGGGAATTGGTCTGGTCGGCTTGGCGACTCTCGGGGAGGAACCCGACAAGGGTGATTGAGGTCGTATGGACTCCACCAAAGTTCTGGGTCAGCTTGACTCTCTGATTGACGATCTGCTCAACGACAGCGACCTTCCGGCGTCCTCGCTGGCGTCGATGCTGATGGCGGCTCGTGATAGCGTCAAGGATGGATATCACTTCGCGCTGGCTCGACGAGTCTGTGATGCCAGCAACGCGATCCGGGACCGCTACTCGTCGGACCTCTGCGTCATGGGCTCATCGTTCGAAACTCATGAGTCCGAGTGAGCTGGCGTGTTCCCTCCTGCCTCTGCCAGACCTTGGCTGCGCGACGTGGTCGTGGCGCACTGGTTCGATGGATACTGTGAAGACCTATTGCCTTGGGTTGCGCGATCGACACGGCACCGATTCTCCACGTAGCGGAAACGGAATCCTGGCGGCGGAATCCGCAATTCGCGAGTATGATGTCACAGAGGTGCCCCGGCAGCTACGGAGCATCGTGTTGATCACGAGCGTGGGAGTCGCTCCAGATCCAACCTAGCAGGATGTCATCGATTCTGATTTCCATCAGCGTGATCGTGGGATTGATCCTGGCGGTGGGGCTGATGTCGCTGTCCGAGTCGGCCCTGGTCTCAGCTCGCAGGTGGCGTCTGAGAGAGCGGGCAGCCCGGGGCGAGCGGGGAGCGGCGGCCGCCTTGCGGCTGACTGAGCATCTCGAGCGGTTGATTTCCACGGTCCGGGTCGGGGCCACCCTCGCCGGAACCGTAGCCGGGGTTTGCGCCGGTTTCTGGGTGCGGGAGTCCCTCGGGCCAGCGACAGGCGACTCCGTGATTAAACGCGGAGTCACGATCGGCGGAGTCGTTGCCGGAATCACCGTGGCGACCTTGTTGTTGGGCGAGCTTTTGCCCCGGAAGATCGCACTGCATTGGCCGGAGCGGATTGCCTGCTGGGTCGCCCGGCCCATGGTGTTCTTTGCCAGGATGGCGGGTCCTCTGTCGAGGTGTCTCGAAAGGACGACCGGGTTGCTGGCCCGGCTGCTGGGCATCCAGTCCCCGGCTCGGCCACCGATCACCCAGGAGGAGATCAAGGGGCTTCTCTGGGAGGGGACCAAGGCAGGCGTGTTCGAGGAGGTCGAGTACGACATCTTCAGGCGGGTCTTTCGGTTCTGCGAACGCCGGGGCCGCGTGCTGATGACGCCGCGCGACGAAGTCGTCTGGATCGACGTTGCGGATTCACCCGACGAGATCCGTCGCAAGGTCATCGGCTCGCCGCACTCTCGGTTTCCGGTCTGCGATCAGAGCCTTGACAACCTGCTGGGGATCGTCCAGGTCAAGGACCTGCTGGCACAGAACTCGGGCGGACCGACGTTCCGGATCAAAGGGCTTCTCACCCTTCCCGCTTTCATCTACGAGGGAACTCGCGGGCCGCAGATCCTGGAGATCCTCAAGAAGTCGTCCTCGCATACCGCCGTGGTGCTCGACGAATATGGCTCGGTGGTCGGGTTGCTCACACTCAATGACATACTCAACGCGGTGCTCGGCGAATTGCCCGAGCGCAACGGCGATGACGAGGCGCCGCGGTCGGTCCAGCGCGCGGACGGTTCGTGGCTGCTCGATGGCCGGTTTCCGCTCGATGAGTTCCGCGAGCTATTCGACCTCGCCGAGCTTCCAAGCGGCGAGTTTCACACTCTTGCCGGCCTGGTTATCACCCAGCTTGGTCACATTCCCCGGGTCTCCGAGACCTTCGACTTGCTCGGCCTTCGGTTCGAGGTCGTGGAGATGGATTCTCAGCGCGTGCACCGCGTGCTCGTCAGCCCGCTGGCCAGATGAACCCGCCCTCACCACACGAAACATCGATCCCGGCCGGATTGGGGTTACCAGTAACGAGTGGTGAGTGGAGGAAATCTGAGCTCCCAACTGCCTATTGCCTGTTGCCTGCTGCCCACTTCAAGACGAGCGCAACAAGCCGGTCGGCCAAGTCCGCACCCGGCCCCAAGGTCTCTGTGGGGTGACCGGTGCGGACGAGGTGGACCGTGTGTCTGCCGGCGACGAGGCTTTGCAGGTCGTTGGCGACGGTCAGGTCAGCGCGGTTGGTCCGGCCCGAGGCCTCGGCCTGGCGGATCAGTTCGGGCGTGGTGGCACGGGAGAGGAGCTTGAAGCCGACCAGGTAGACCGAGGGCGCCCAGTCGCGCACGGAGCGGATGACCTTGGGGGTCCGGCCGCATTGGACGACCAGCTCGCTCTCGTCGGAGCTGACCTTGCCGGCGACCGGGGTCGGCTCGTAGTCGGAGACGGCCATGGCCAGGAACGCCACATTGATCGACTGAGTCAGAAGGAGGTTGTGCAGACTCTGGGCGTAGTCGGCGACCGTTCCGGATTTCAGGGGGACGAGATGCAGCCGATCGCGGACCGCCTTCCACTCATCGTGCAGACTGCGCAGCCGATCGAATTCGCCGGCAGGGTCGTTGCGTTCCAGATCGAACCGTGCCAGGCGAAGCAGTGGAAGCTGCGCCGAGGGAGCGTGTAGGTGCCAGACGCAGGCCCCGCGAGCCAGGCAGCTTTCGCTGATCGCGGCGGCGAATCGGCCGGTGGACACATTGGTGATACTCCGGACGTCATCGATGGGAGCCGATGTTCCGCCGCCGGTCACGAGCACGTTCATGGGCTGCCCGATCCTTTCATTTCTCTTGCACGAACCGGTGACGCTGAGCTAGGCTGACCATCTGGCGTACTGCAGAGGATCGGTCCGTGCCGGTTTGGCTCGCACGGACAGTAACCTCTTTTCGAGTCGCTCATGATGACGTCCGCCCGCGGCACGATCGCTCCATTTGATCCGGTTGCGAGAGAACTGTTCGACGAACTGGCAGGCTGGCCGATCTTTGATCCCCATTCGCATATTGACCCGCATCGTCCGGCTGCCCGCAACCTGGATGAGATTCTGGGATACCATTACTATACCGAGCTCGCCCACGCCACCGGGATGCCGGCCGATCGGGTGGGTCCGGGCCTCGATCCGCGGACACGGTCGCTCCACCTGGCCGAGTATCTCGAGCGGATCGATAACACGGTCCAGTACTCCTGGTTGATGGAGATTGCACGGACCTTTCACGTTTTCACACACGACCGGATCGATCCCCAGACGATCGGCGACCTTTACGATCGTGCGCTGCGCGATCGCGATGGTGAGGAGTGGGATCGGCAGGTCTGGAAGGCCTCCCGGCTGGAGGCGATTTTCTTGACCAACGACTTCGATGACCCGCTCGAGGGCTGGGATACCGCCGCGTATGTACCCTGCTTGCGGACCGACGATCTGGTTCTCAAGCTTCATGAGCCGGACACCATTGATCGGCTGCGGCGGTCCACGGGGGTCGATGTCCAGGATCTCGCGAGTTTGCGCGTGGCGATCGGCCGGATCTTCGAGCGTTTCGCAAGCAGGGGTGCCCGGGCTTGCGCGGTCAGCCTGCCACCGGACTTCATCCCGCGTCGGGCTGCGCCCAGGCGGGCTGTCACACCGGTTCGCCGCGCGATCCAGAAAATGGATCTGCGCCCCGACGAGCACGAGGAGATTCGCACATCGGTGTTCTGGATGCTGGCGGAGTTCTGCGCCGAGTTCGAGCTGCCGTTTGACCTCATGATCGGGCCAGTCCGCAATGTTTATCCGGCGGGCGTCGCCGGCGGGCGCGATCTTTTCGACCGCCGCGTCAGCCTGTACGAGTACCGTGAGCTGTTCAACCACTTCGCGACGGTGAGGTTTCCGGTCTCGACCCTGGCGCCTGACGCCGGGTCCGAATTGGTTGCCTACTCCTGGATCTTTCCCAATGTCTTACCCATGGGGCACTGGTGGTACTCGAACGTCCCGGCCTACATCGCGGCCGACCTGAAGGCACGAATTCAGGCTCTGCCCAAGGTGAAGCTGCTGGGGTATTACTCTGACGCCTACAAGCTCGAGTTCATCCTGCCCAAGTTCAACATGTATCGGCGGATTCTGGCGGAGACCCTGGCCGAGGAATGCGTACGGGAAAGAGGTTGGTCCGTCGACCGAGCCCTTCAGCTTGGCAAAGTCGTCCTCCTTGACAATCCCCGAAGAATATTTGGGCGAAACCGCTTGAGTCCAGGCGCTGCGATTTGACCGGGACGGGAACGACGGGCATGTTTTGAGTACGAGACGCGCTCTCACCGCGTCCGGAGTCCGCGAGGAACCCGTTCCAGTTCATTACCTGGTCTCCCTCAGTTCCATGACCGATCGCGCTTAAGGATCCACCACCATGCGGCCCGCACTTGAGCTTCCACGGTTTCCCGCGGTTTTGGTTGCGTCTCTCACGTTCTGTTTGCCGTCGATGTTGATGGCCCAGGAGCCGCCGGGGCTCTCCTCGGGCACCGGCCAGGGAACCGGGACCGGACGATCGGCGGGCGTCCAGCGGAACCCGACCGGATCTGTCTCGGGCGTCGGGCCACCGCGCATGGGGCCGGGCCGCGAGTTCGAGGGCGAGGTTAGCCCTCGTCAAATTCCGGGCAGTAGATCGATCCCACTCGGGCCGGGAGTGAATGTCCGCTTTCCCGATGATCCCACGCTGGGACCGCTCTTGAGCGGTGCAGATAGGCTGGGGCCAGTGAGTTCGAGTACCGCGGCGCAGGTCGGTCCCGACCTTATCGATAATGTACGGATGATTACGGACACTTATGACCGCAGCAGGGCGCTTCAGGAGTTGGCTCGCGAGGCGATCCTGAGCAATCAGCTCTTGCTGGCTCATCGAACCCTGGAGGAGGCCTCGAGGGCCGCATTGAGCGAGCAAAACTCGTTGCGACACGATCAACTGATCATCGAGATCATCACCACCACCGGGCTGTTGAGCGAGACGCTCATTCGCGAGGGAAAGACCCAGAGCACGATGCTGGAGTCTCAAGAAGGGCGTCCCGAGCCGCTTCCCACGAGGCTGAACCCCAAGCTCTCGATCCGGCTGGCTCGCCTGGAATGGCAGCGTGCCAGCGTATTGGCCCGTGCTATCATCAATCCCACCTATCGCAGCGAGTACCTGGCACGCGTGGCGGAGGGGTTGGGCCGGGATAGCTCGCGAATCGTGCTCGAATACGTCAGACGCAGCGATCTGGACACTTCTCCGCCGTTTGAAAAGCTGAGCGAGGCGGAGATCGAGGAGATCGAAAAAGCTGCCGATGACTATCTGGTTGAGGCCGAGCAAGTCTGCCAGGAAATCGCGCGCCCGATCTGGAAGAACACGGCACTGGAGCGGACCGCGATCAACGCGGGCGAGTCGCAGCAGTACCCCAGGGCCTTCAGCATCGCCCGCAGCATCCAGAACGCCGAGGCGCGGTC
>JAFAHT010000463.1 GCA_019237095.1 Planctomycetaceae bacterium | reverse complement strand
GGTCACCGTCTGATCGTCGGTCTGCTCGCCCCGGATCACCTCGACCAGCTCCATCCTTTGGGCCGGGTGAAAGAAGTGCATTCCGGCGAACCGCTCGGGATGGACCCATGACCGGGCCATGCGTGAGATGGGAATCGTCGAGGTGTTGCTGGCCAGGATCGCCTCGTCGCGGAGCACGCCGGCAAAAGCCTCGAAAATGCCGGTCTTGATCGCCTCGTTCTCGGTGACGGCCTCGATCACCACGTCGCAATCGGCCAGCGGCGCCGGGCTGGTGGACGTGCTCAGGAGCGAGGCAATCCAGGCCGACTCCACGGCATCCGCCTGCCCAGCCTTGCTCTTGCTCCGGCCGGCCGCAAGTTGCCGGGCGCGCGCGGAACCGGAGTCCAGTATGTCTTGGTTCACGTCCACCATGGTGGTGGAGATGCCCGTACGGATCAGGGTTGCCGCGATCCCGGCGCCCATCTGGCCGGCTCCCAGTACCCCCGCGCGAAAGGCCATAGGCTGCATGTCAGTTTCACTCCGCTGAGGATGGGCCGACCCAGGCCGGGAGGCCCCGGCCATTCAGGTCTGGGGCGTGAAGAGGATGATCTCGACCCGGCGCGGGGGAAGCTGTGCCAACGAGGGATCCTGCTGGCGAAGGACCTGGGTGCCGAAGCCGACCGCGGCGACCTTGCGCGATCGGAACCAGCCGGCCGAGTCGATTCCGTGCTTCTCGATCAGGTACTTGCGTACGGAGTCGGCTTGCTCCTGGGTCAGGACCTCGGCAAGGTCGACGTCGTGGTCATCGTTGGTGAAGGCGGCGATGACGACCTCCGACTGTGGCTGGCTGGCCTGCTTGCACCAGCGCCCGACCTCGTCGAGGCGGGTGCGGCCGACGGGGGTCAGGATGGCGCGCCCCGGTTCGAACAGTTCCTCATCCCGGAACAAGCGGCTGTCTCGCCGCGAGCCCGGCTGGTACAGGACCTTCTCTCGTTCGAAGAAGGAGCGCGAGTCAGAATAGCGGGACAGCGGCCAGGTTCGCTTGAGCGCCGCGAGGTTGTCTTCCATGGCCGAGAGAGTGCGCTCGCCCCGGTGGGTCAAGGACATCAGGCTCTGGTAAGCGGCCTCATCACCGACGAACTTGCCGAGCGAACCCTTGCCCTCGCGGATCGAGCCGGCAATGGCGTTGATCTCTTCGAGCCCCGTCTTGGCGGTCCTGGTCAGGTCATCGAGCTTCTGGAGCGAGGCACCGGTCCTCTTCATCAGGTCGCTGAGCTCGACCGGCGGCTCCGACTCAATCGCACCTCCCTCGGCGACCAAGGGCGCGTCCGGCCGGCCGGGCGTGATCTCGACGACGCGCGCGCCGACCATCCCTTCGGCAAGAATGCGGGCAATTGCGTCCGAGCGGACGAGATGGCGCAGCCGTTGATCCAGCCGCATGACGAGCTCGACCGGCTCGCCAGGTTTTCCCGGGGCCACAACCTGCTCGACCACTCCGGCATCCATCCCTTGCAACCGCACGCGGTGCCCGGCTTCCAGGCCGCTGACGGTTGAGAACTTGACCTGGACGTGAAACGTGGGCTGAACATGCCACCGTCGCGTGGCCACCTGATACAGCCCGAAACCACCAAGCGCCAGGACGGCCAGGGCAAATGCCGCATTCGCCAGTGCCCGCCACCGACCCATATCCCGCCTCATGAGTTGTCGCCCTTGAGCTTGTCCGCGAAGCCGTAACCTAAATGCAAAAGTAACAGGCCACTGAATTTATGAGAAGCTGTCTCCTCCTGCTCCCCTCACAGCAAGCCCAACCCCAAGGCCTCCGTGGCTAGCTGGATGCACGGGACGAGGATGACGTTGGCGGCGAAGACAGCGAGAGTGGCGCGAACGACGCCGAGGGTTGCGGCCCGGCCCACGGCCTCGGTCGAGCGATCGGCATTCAGCCCCGTCCAGCACCCGATCAGGCCCACGAGCAGTCCAAAGACGGCTGTCTTGAGAGTTGCCGGAATCACGTCGGAGAGCCGCAGGAAGACCAAGGAATCGCGCCAGAAGAGCAGCGGCGAGAGCTTGCCCGCGGTGACCTCGCCCACGAGCGCCCCGAGCAGAGCCGATGCATCGATGAGAACCGTAAGTAATGGGACGGCCAGGGCACAGGCGATCGCTCGGGGCGCCACGAGGCTGGGCACCGGATCGGCGCCGAGAACGATCCGGGCCTCGATTTCCTCGTTGAGGCGCATCGACCCTAGCTCGGCGGCCAGCCCGGCGCCCATGCGGCTTGCCACCAGCACGCCCGCCAGCACGGGGCCGATCTCCACCACGACCGCGACCGCCAGAAAGCTTGGCAGCGCGGATTCCGCACCGTTGGCCACAAGCAGTCGGTGCGTCTGGAGCCAGGTCACCAACCCCACGCTGGTTCCCGCCCCGAGCACGATCGGCAGGCTCTTGACGGCGACCTGCTCGAATTGCCACAGGACCTCGCCAAACCGCTCAACCACCGCTCTGGGCAAGACCGCGAGGGTAAGGGCCACGAAACCAACGAACCGGCCGAACTGCTCGAGCTGCCAGACTCCACGCGCGATCATGTTCGAGCTCCTGGCCCATTTCTCGCAACGGCCAGTGATCCGGATGCACGGCACGCGGATCACCTGAGAGGAATTCGCCCGCCGTGATCGTCGCTTCGTTCCAATCCAGGTCGGGCCGCCGGCATACCGAGCTGCACGCCGCCTGTTACAGGCCTTGACCGCCCGCGATCGCGGTTCCGAGCTCGATCCAGTCATTTTGCCAGCGCCAACCTTCCTGGACCAGCAGACAGGCGAAAGCCTTGAGTTCGCGACAACGTGGCTCAGACAGAACCCAGCGGGCACTGGTTTACATGCGCACAGGATGTGCTTCGCAGGACATTCCGCTAATCTCGATGCTTCTCGACCAGATTCAACCACGGCTTGACGACGGACGATCGATTCGCGGTACGAGGCACGGAATGAATGGACCTGACGAAACCCCGCGGCCGACGACCTGGGAGACCTTTGTCCTGGCGTCGTGTGCTCGCCTGGCGCAGTTCTCGCAGGTCCACCTGGCCCCGAAGTTTCCTCCGGGGCGGCTGAACCTGGCGTTGCGCACGCAACTGCCGTTCCTGGAAAATGAGTTGCTTGTGGCGCTGATCGACAGCGATGCCGGGGGCTTTCAGAACGAGATCGTCTTGACCACCTCACGGCTTTACTGGTCCCAACGGGATCTCGCTGACGCCGGCGGCCGCAATGGGTTGAAGAGTTCCGTGGCGATCCGGGCTTACGGAATGGATTACGCCCTGATCCCGCAGGGGGCCTGTGTCGTGCCATCGGGCGAAGAATCCGTCCAGATCGCGCTCGGGTCCGGTCAATCGCTGCCGGTCCGGGGCGGTGGCAGGGAGCTCGCCGAAGCTTTGGCGGGTTACCTGCGGACGGTTGGGGATGCAGCCCGCAAGGGCGTGGATCCCTCACTCGACGGGCTCGATCCCGGGTTGGTCCGGCGCATTGCCTTGGTCCTTCCCAAGGTGGCCGAGGTCACCCGGCAAATTCGCACGTTGAATCGTGATCTGAATGCATTTCGACGCGACCTGTTGGCGGCGACCCCCCACGTCGTGGTCACTCCGCTCTTGCTGGCGGCCTGCATCCTGGTGTTCGTGGTGATGGTCATGCACGGGGTTGATCCGTTCTTGCCGTCGGCGCAACAGCTTCTCTCGCGGGGTGCCAACGACGGGGCGCGGGTCGTGCTCAGGCATGAGGCATGGCGGCTGCCGGCCAGCGTGTTCATCCATGGCGGACTGATCCATCTGGCTGTCAACATGTGGTGTCTCTTCAGCATCGGACCGCTGGTCGAACGGCTCTTCGGCAATGTCGCCACCGCGGTGCTTTACCTCGCAGCCGGGGTTGGCGGCGCGATCGCCAGCATGGCGACGCTGCCGGGGCGGGTCAGCGTGGGGGCCTCGGGGGCGATCTTCGGGCTGCTCGGAGCCCTGCTGGCATTTCTGCTAATCAACCGTCGCTCGGTTCCCGCAACGGTGCTCAGGCCCTTGCGATCGAGTGCTCTAAGCTTCGTGGTCTTCAACACCCTGTTCGCAGCGGCGGTGCCGAACATCGATCAGTGGGCCCACATGGGCGGACTCGCGACCGGATTTCTGGGTGGTCTGGTGTTGATCCGGCCATGGCCCGTGATCCGGTCCCGCCGGCTCACCCTGAGGCGGCTGACGCTGGGATTGGCGCTGGTGGGCGCGGTACTCGGCGCGGGATTTGCCGCGGTGCGGTGGAGAGAGCGCACCCTGCCGCCACTGGTCCGATTTGACGACTTCATGGACCAAGCCGCCCCCGCGATCGACGAGTTTAACGCGGTTTCCCAAGCATTGCCCAAGCTCGATGAGCTCGAGGCCCGGTCGGAAAGCGCGGCATCCAGTCAGGAGCTATCTCGGACGCTCCGCAAGCTTCAGGCGCGTGCCGCGGCAAATCGGGATCGGCTGGGTCGAATCGTCACACCTGATCCCAGCCTCCAGTCCATCTGCCAGGCCTTGATCGCCGACCAGACCGCCCAGATCGCCACGCTCGCCGCTGGGCTCGAGTACCTCGAGACCCGGACTCCAGAGCTCTTGACGGGACCCTCCGGTGTAAAGGCCGGCCAGGCCGCGATGACCCGGGCCGGCCGTGACTTCCAGAATCGCCAGCGCGCGTTTCTTGAAACCCATGGACTCGTAACGCGCAGCCCCGACCCCGGCCGCTGAGGATTTGGCGAGTCGTCCGGGATCGAGGCCGTGAATCCTCCTCTGTTCTTCTCGACACGATGCCTGCGGTCGCAGAGAACGGTGGGTCAGGAGACGACTGCGCGAACCAGCTTATACAAGGCCAACTTCTCACCGGTACTGAACGGACGTTTGGTAGAGACAAGTAGAGATTCAGCGCTTTTCGCGCCACGACGCCTGCGGTCGGCGCGGCTCTCCAGAGCCCCATGCCGCCGACCGTGAATTGGGTTTGGGTTCCTTGTCAGACTCAAACGGCGTTTCCGAGGAGATAGAGGGCGTGTCCCACAGGGCCGGCAGGCCGGATGATCCAGCCGTGATCACGATAACCCCTGCCCTCTGCCGCGCCGGCCTTGGTCTGGTCGCCGGGACCCCCCTCCCTTGATATGCTTGACGAGGAGGTGGACAGCGGCCTCGGGCTCCCTCTCCTCGAGCGTCGGCCGACGGTCCTCTCCAGCCAGGTTCGGAGTCCGAAGCACCATGTTCGAGAACGCAGAACTGGATCACCGGGTCGATAAGCCGACCTACGCGCGGGAGGCGCCCCGGCTCCGCGCGGCCTTGCTCGAGGCGCAGCGGGAACTGGCCGAGGCCAACCTCTCGGTCATCGTGATCGTGGCGGGCGTCGGCGGCGCGGGCAAGGCCGAGACGGTGGACCTCCTGCTGGAGTGGCTGGATGCGCGCGGCATCGAGACCCACGCCATGAGGGAGCCCACCGACGAGGAGCGGCAACGGCCGGCGATGTGGCGGTTCTGGCGGGCGCTGCCGCCCCGGGGTCGGATCGGGATCTTCTTCGGGGCGTGGCACGCCGGACCGATCCTCGACCGCACCGTCGGCCGGATCACCCTCCCCCAACTGGACCAGGCGATCGATCGGATCGTCGAGTTCGAACGGATGCTGCATCGCGAGGGTGTCCTCCTCGTAAAGTTCTGGCTGCACCTGTCCAGGAATGCCCAGAAGGCGCGGCTCAAGGCCCTCGAGGCCGACCCGCGCCAGCGCTGGCGGGTGATGAAGCGGGACTGGGGGCTGTTCAAGCGCTATGACGCCCACCGCAGCGTCAGCGAGCACGTGCTGCGCCGCACGGGCACGGCGGAGGCGCCGTGGACGATCGTCGAGGGGACGGACCGTCGCTACCGCCACTTGACCGTGGCGCAGGTGCTGCTGGAGGCCTTGCGCGGTCGCCTGGAGCAGGTGAGGTCGGTGTCGCCCGCGTCGGAGCCGCACCTTATCCCCTTACCGCCGGATTCGGTGAACGTCATCAGCCGTCTGGACATGGGCCTGGCCCTGGACCCGGGGACCTACAAGAAAGAATTGCTCCGGGCGCAGGGCGAGCTCGGCCTGCTCAGCCGACG
>JAFAHT010000454.1 GCA_019237095.1 Planctomycetaceae bacterium | reverse complement strand
GGTCGCGGCATTGGCGCGACACCCTGTCGGACCCCGATCCCGACGTCGTGGCAAATGGCCTGGCCGCCATTCGCGAGGAGTTTCAAGACTGCAAGGCCTATGGCGGGACGACCGTGCTCGTCGTTCCTGCTGTCGTCAGCAAGAAGGTCTCTTACCGCGATGCGTACAAACGCTCGCAGGCGAACATCCGCAAGTTGATTCCCGATGCCGAGCGGTATGGAATCAAGATCGCCATCGAGGAAGTCTGGAACAAGTTCCTGCTAAGCCCTGTCGAGTTCGCCCGCTACATCGATGAATTCGGCAGTCCCACGGTCGGTGCCTACTTCGATGTCGGCAATGTCGTCGAGTACGGTTATCCCGAGGAATGGATCCACGAACTGGGCAAGCGTATCCTGAAAATCCACATCAAGGAATACGCCAAGCCCAAGCGGTTTGACTACAAGCTTGGCGAGGGCGAAATCGATTGGGCGGCGGTGCGCCAGGCGCTGATTGACGCCGGCTACGAGGGCTGGATCACCGCCGAGGTTCCCTACGGCGACCTGGCTGCCATGAAGGACGTCGTCCGGCGAATGAATCAGGTGCTGCAATTGAGCTGAGCTGAGCTGCTTCCCGAGCCCCATCATGGTCAAGACGTTTGGGCAACGATTCGGGCCAGCGCGTCTGGTTCCCAGTTGCTACTGCGGATAGAATAGCCTTGGTTGCCTCGCTGAACCGATATGGAGCGACCCCAGCCCGCCCGGTCCGTGCTCGGAACGATTCCCTCCTGGGTAGGTGTAAGATCATGGCGACTGCCACCAAGAAGGCTCCCGCTCCCGTTCTCGGGAGATCTCCCAAGGCCGCGGCACCGCCCACCTCGTTCCTGGATCGGCCCTTGCGTGGCATCGATGCTGTGTATCGGTTCCTGGCCTCACTGAAGCTGGCCGTTTTCAGCTTGAGCTCTCTGGCGGCATCGCTTGCCTTTGCCACCTGGTTCGAGTCGAGTTATGGTACCACCGCAGCCCAGGACTATGTTTACAAAAGCACCTGGTTTGCCGTGCTGCTCGCCTTCCTGGCGATGAACATTCTCTGCGCGGCCCTGATCCGGTTTCCCTGGAAGAAGCGGCAGACGGGTTTCGTGATCACCCATGCCGGGCTGCTGGTCCTGATCCTCGGATCGTACCGGAGTATGCGGACCGCCGATGAGGGCACGGTCGGCATGCTCGAGGGAGAGACGCGATCCGAGATGGTGCGCAGGAATGACCCGGTGATTCGCGTCCGTGAGCTTGACCCTCATACCCAGGAGCCCGGGCGTTCTTACGAGCTGCACTTCAAGCCCGGGCCGTTCCCCTGGGGTGACGGACAGGCACACCTGCACAATCTGTTCGACCTGACGCTCAGCACGCTTTCCGGTGGCAGGATGCCGATGCCATCCCGCGCCGGTGAGACACTTAGCCAGCCGGGCGACCCCTTCACGCTGGTTGTGAAGCAGCACATCCCCGCCTCCGCACCCACCGTCCTGCACGAGGCTGGTCCCGGCGGTGATCCGATGGCCCGGATCCATCTTCAGTTCAAGGCGCCCGGGATGCCTCAGGCCAGGGAGGCCCTCGCGTCCGAGGATGAGCAGTGGTTCAAGCTCGATCGACGGTTTTACCGGGTTGCCCGCAGCGTTGATCCAGCACTCCTTGCGTTCTCGTATGCGGATCGCCCCGAACTGGTGGAAGACTTCCTCAAGCCCCCGGTAAATGCCGGACCGCGCGGCCTGGCCCGGTTCCGTTACCAGGAGAAATCGGGGCAGATCGGGGTCTATGATTTGCCGCTCGAGGGACAGGAGGGCAAGTCGGTCAAGCTGCCCGACAGTGATCTGACCGTGAAGGTGGAGAAGCTCGCCGATTTTCCCACCAGCGAGGGAGGTCTGTTTCGGGTCCTCGGGGAGGCGGCCATTCCCATCGGGATGTTCCAGGTGCGCAAGGGGAACGATCCCGAAGTCGAGCACTTCGCCATGGCCGGGCTGCCGATGGTCCCCAACGTCATGCCCAACCTGCGGGACCCCGCAGCCAAGCCTGCCGCGCCACTCGTCTCGATCCACCTGATGGTTCCCCCCGTGCTCGATCCCAAAACCAACGGCCGATTCGGCCAGATCGAGGTTCTGGCCGGGCCGGATCGCTCGCTCTATTACCGGGTCTTCGGCCGGGGCAAGGACGGCAAGACCGAACTCCGCGCGTCGGGCCCGGTCGCTCCCGGCATGACGATCAATGCCTTTGGCGGCGGGGCCAACATGCCCATGACCATCAGCTTCCGCGTTGATGACTACCTGGCCGCCGGAGTCGAGAAGCAGATCTTCGAGCCGGTCTTCCTGCCCAGGAACCAGATGGAAGAGGCCATACCCGCAAGCTTGATCGAGATGACCGTCGGGGATATCACGCGGGAGATCTGGATCCAGCGCAGCGAGTCGCCGGATGGGAGCTCATACAAGCCGGTTCCGTTCGGCGACCGCCTGTTCGAGATCGCCTATGACGTGGACCGCAGACCACTAGGTTTCGATTTCAAGCTCGACAAGTTCGAGGTCGGCTTCGAACCGGGAACCGAGCAGGCCACGAAGTTCGTGAGCAATGTTCGCCTCATCGATCCGGCCGAGGGCATCAAGGATAGGCCCTACACGATCTCGATGAACGATCCGATGACCCACCGCGGTTTCACGTTCTACCAGATGCGCTACTCGGCGCTCCAGGACCCGTACACTGGCCAGCGCACAGGACAGTTCCAGTCGGTCTTCCAGGTGGGAGTTGACCCTGGCCGCCCGGTCAAGTACGCCGGATGCATCATCCTCGTGCTGGGTATCTTCACGCAGTTCTACATGAGGGCCGGCGTCTTCACCGACGGCGGCAAAAAGGAACGCGAACGAGCCGTCCGCCAGAACGCGGCGGAGGCTGCCCCGGTGAAGGACCTCGGGCCGGTAATCGAGGATGAGCGACTGTGATGCATTGTTCCGGACCGAAGCCGGCTTCGCGCCGGTTTTGTGAACAATTGCAGTGAGATTATCATCGTAGACTTGCGATGCAGATCCGAGGCAAAGCTGAGCGAGCCCTGGAGATTCAATATGAGACGATTCCGCAGGCTTCTGGTCGGGCTAGGTGTGGTCCTTGCAGGTTCCTTTCAGGCCGGGCTTCCCGTCCGCGGCGAGGAGAGCAAGGTCAAGGTGCTGGGCGAAAGTGCGGCCTATGACCAGGTCGGCAAGCTGGCGGTGATGCACGCGGGCCGAGTCAAGCCGCTTGACACGGTGGCCCGCGAGGAGGTCAAACATGTCTTCGGCCGCGAGACAATCAAGCTCCATGACGCGTCCAATACACTGGTCGAGACCTGGGGCCCGGTCGCCGCGTTCCTCGACTGGATGGTCCGGCCCGAGTTCTGGGACGATCAATCGTTTGTCCTGGTGGATTACTTGCCCTTGCGGCAGGCGATCCTCACTGACTCGACCAGGTCGCGGCTAAAGGACATCGCCGCCAGGGAGTCCACCTCGGCCGAGGATCGAACCGCGCTCTCCAGGCTGGCCGAGAGCACCGAGTTCACCACGGCGGCGATCACGGCCTATCTGAATGGCAGCAAGCTTCCCGAAGCCGATCGCAAGACCGTCGCCGAGCTCGCCTCCAGGCTCGGAGAGGAGCACAAATGGTTGACTCCCCGAGAGCTGGAGGATGCCAGGGTCAGCCACAAGGGGCAGACCACTGCCTTCATGGAATGGGTGGCCAGTCTGGATGAGCAGAAACGGAAGTTCGACGCGAATCCCGGGTCGGTCGAGCGGCTCACGGAAACCGAGCGCCGGGCCATCGATGCGGGCCGGCGGCTGATGACCTACAAGGCCTACAGCGGCGACGAGATGCGTTCCGCCGGGATCGTCCGTGTCATGCCCCGGCCGTTCAGCTTCAAGGCACTGGGTTATGTGACCCAGGTGATCAAGAACGCACGCGGGAGCAAGAGCTTGCGCGACCTGGCTCCGATCGAGTTCGACACGCTCAAGGCACTCGATACTTACTGGAACGACATCCCTCGCGACCAGCGCGTCGAACCGGGTGAGAATGCGCAGTTGGATGAGAAATTCTCGGCGTGGTTGCGCGACAGCTCGGTCTGGGTGCCCCTGAAGGTCCTGCTCAAGGCGAAGCCCGAAAACCTGGTGGAGGCCGGTTATCCTGAAGCCGAGGTCAACGCGTTCTTGGCGGCCTATCGCGAGCTCGAGCAGGCCGAGAACCATTACCCAGGGCAGATTCCCCAGGCCGCGGCCGATGCGATGCTCGCCAGCTCGCGTAAGCTCGGCGAGGGCGTGAACCCCGCCAAGTATCCCACCCTTGCGATGATCGAGCGGGAGACGCATTTCAATGCGATGAACCCGTTCTGGCAGGCGCCGATCGCCTATGGTACCGCGCTTGTGCTCTTGGCGGTGAGCCTCGGTTTCACGGCGGGACGAAGATCCTTCACCGGCCTGATCGGCCAGGGATTCTACCCGATCGGGATGGTGGCTCTCGCCACTGGTATCGCGCTGGAAATCTACGGTTTCGCCCTCAGAGTCCAGATCTCGGGGTGGGCGCCAGTGACCAACATGTACGAGACCGTCATCTGGGTGGCCCTGGTCGCCGCGGTCCTCTCGTTCATCTTTGAGCTGATCTTCCGCAGGACTTACTCAGCCCTGGCCGGGTCGGCCGTGGCGCTCCTGGGCACGATCACGGCGGTCAACGTTCCCCTGCTGGACCCGAGTATCAAGAGCTTGGTGCCTGTCTTGCGGAGTAATTTCTGGCTGACGATTCATGTGCTGACCGAGGTTTCGAGTTACGCCGCCTTCGGCGTGGCCTGGGCGCTGGGGCTGATCGCAATGGCCTATTACCTGACGGCGACCTACCGCCGCTCCCCGCGTCTCGCCGAGCTGGCCCTCCCCTTGATTCCTGGGATCCCTCTGCTGGCGACCGGTGCGTTCGGCACGCAGTGGGCCACCGGCGACTTGCTCTTCTACATTTTCGCGATCATGGGAGGGATCGGAGGAATGATCTCGCTGGGCGCCATTCTGGCCTTGGTGGGTGAGCTGGTGAACCGGCTCAGGTTCCGCGAAACTGTCGAGGGGGAAGATGCTCTTGCGCGTGAGGGCGAGTTTTCCGCCGAGACCGGCGCGCCCGGCTTCAGCGCGGCCTCGTCTGCCGCTCTCGAACAACGAGACGCCCCGGCCGCGATTCGCGCCCGGGCGGTCGCCACACCCGCCAAGCTTGATGCACGCGGTCGCGCCATGCAGGAAACCGCTCTGACGATCAAGCCCTTGTCGAACTTCATCTATCGTGCCATGCAGGTGGGCGTGCTGCTGATCGCGGCCGGCACGATCCTGGGCGGCGTTTGGGCCGACTATTCCTGGGGTCGGTTCTGGGGCTGGGACCCGAAGGAGGTCTGGGCCTTGATCACCCTCCTGGTCTATCTCGTCCCGCTCCACGGTCGATTTGCAGGCTGGGTGAACACGTTCGGACTGGCCGTGGCGTCGGTCGTCTGCTTCCTGTCAGTGGTGATGGCCTGGTACGGCGTCAACTTCGTGCTCGGCGTGGGGCTGCACAGCTACGGCTTTACCGAGGGCGGATCTCAAGGCTTGATGAGCATGATCATCGCCGGTGTGCTGGCGATCCCCTTCGGGGCGTACTGGCGGAGACACCTTGGTTACCGCCAGGTCTAGAATTGAATCCCGCCCCGAGGGGCAATCACATGCGAGCCCAGGGCAATGCCCTGGAGGGCTTTGATGCCCGAGATGAGTGATCGAACGGCGAGCCGGCTGGAGCCGGTGACGGCCTGGACCATCGTGACCGAGGCTCCGCTCAAGGGTCTGGCCTTCGCGCGCGAGGCCGGCCGGATCCTCGCCTGGGATGAGGGGAACCAGCTTTACCTGCTGAACGCACAAGGGGAGTCGCTGTCGTTTTCCCGGGTTCCCCAAAGGATCGTGGCAGGGGCGATCAGTGATGAAGGATCGTTGATCGCGCTGCTCGGGGACGGCGATGATGCCGGCCTGCTGCTGCTCAATGCCGATTTCGGGATGGGCGTCGAGCGGCCCGCTCCCAGCGAGTCGTCGTTCCTGACGATTGATCCTCACGGCCGCTATGTCGCGATCGGCAGCCGGCTGGGTGCTGTGAGCTTTCTCAACCGCTTCGGCCGGGCGGCCGGGCGGCTGGAGACCATCCAGCCGGTGGCGCACCTTTGCTTCCTGGCGGACCGTCCTTTCCTGGTGGGAGCCGCGGCGTTCGGCATGCTGGTCGGGGTCGAAGTGCTGGCCTCGCGGACTTCGGGCCGGCTGGATCCTGAGATCGTCTGGCAGGACCGCTTGATGTCGAACGTCGGGCGGCTGGCCGTCAACGGCGATGGAGCGATGATCCTGGCCAGTTGCTTCACGCACGGGATCCAGCGGTTTGATCTCAAAGGACGCAACGAAGGCTCGTACCACCTGGGGGGAACTGTGTCCCATGCGGTTCCCGACTTTCCTGGCCGAACCATCGTGGCGGCGACGCTGGAGGGAGAGCTGGCGATCATGAACTCGGCGGGCAATGTCCGCTGGCGGACACAACTTTCCCGGCCGGCGATCGCGCTTGACATCGAGCCGTTGGGGCGTTATCTCATCTACGGGCATTCCACGGGCGAGATTGTCCGCCTCGACCTGTTCGGTCCCGGTCCAGGGACGGGGCTAGCGGAGACCGCCGGGGTGGAGCGGGTGGCGAGCGTCCGCAGCGCGGGCGCGGCGCAGCGAAGTGCAACCGGCTCGGTGCGGCGTCCCGACTGGATGGTTCCCGCCGTCCAATCCGATGAGCAAGCCGAGACCGCAGTGCTGGCAGTCACCGAGGATCCCGCATGCGTGGCATCGTTCACCAGCCCGTCTCGCCTCGAACTCTACACGGTCACCGGGCAAAAGCTTGGTCAGGGACCCCAGATGGGAGGCGTCGGCCGGATCTTGCGAACCGCGCCGGGCTGGCTCGCGGCGGCAACCGACCGCCAGATCGTTCTCTACGATTTGCGTCGCAACATGCAGCGGAAGCTGGATTTGAGCCTTGTCGAGCTTACCCATCTGGCCATCCGGCCGGACACGTTCGGCCTGATTCTCGTGCAGGAGCGGGACCGGATTGGACGGGTTACACCCTCGGCCCGTTGGGTCTGGAAACGCGAGTTGCGCAGTCCCGTCGAGGATCTGGCGATCGGCCCGGAGGGTTTTGCGGCGGCGACGACTAACGAGGGCCAGCTCATGGTCTTCGACCCCGTCGGTGAGCCGACGGTCGGTTCCATGTTCGATCCGACCGATCCCCCGCTGCTCATCGAAGCTCCCGATGGGTCGCCCCCCGGAATCGCTTGGCTCGCTCTATGTCGCCGGCTGCAGCTACTCAGTGGACACGATCTGCGCGGCAAGGTGGTCTGGAGCCGCCAGCTCTCGTGGGAAGGATGGTCCATGGTCAAGTTGAGCCGGTTCGCAATCGTCTCCTCGGCGGATGGCCGTGTCCTGGCCTTCGACGGTTCCGGGAAGACGCGGTTTGAAGGGACTGCGAGCGGCAGCTCCAACGATGTTTTCAGCATCGACGAGCATGGCGAACCACTACGGATCAGCCGGCGAAGCGTGCACCTCATCTGCACGGCGCTGGATGGCCGTGTCCGGTGGCGAACTGTGGGCGACGAGGTCCTGGGTCCATTTGCCGCCGGCCCTGCCGGCATCGCGATCCTGATCGGTCGCTCGATGGCCTGGTTCAAGACCAGCGAGATCGCCTCATCTTCGAGCGATGAGTTGAATTGAAATTGCAGTTCGATGATCTGTGAAACATTTGCCCACCTGAAGAGACTTATTCCGTGAACAGGCGATGGTGTCGGAGTTCACCAGTGAGTGGCAATGTTTCTATATTGGAGTTGGAGAGATCGCTAGAAACGGCGGCTGATGGTGCAAAGTGTACCTCGTCTGCAACATCCTGTGTTGACAATCGCGCAGTGTGTAGAAAGTGCTTGCAAGATTTCAGTTCCTGAGTTAGGCTGAACGAACCGGTTAATCGCCAAAAATCCTTCACACATCTAGCACCCTGGCTTGAAATCGAGTAAAAAACGAGTAAAAAAGATTAACGGCGTGCTTCTTGAAGTACCATGGAGTCACGCGGATCGAGAAATCGAGTGCCATCCTCGAAGTATCAAGGACTGAAGCCGTTTTCTTGCCGGGAGGTCTCGATGCTTTCCAGCATGTTAGGACAATTCCTTGAGACATTTCCCGAAGCTCAGATGAGCTTGCAGCGTTTTGGTCAGGAAGAGGCCCAACGTTTCAAGTGGATTCAGAGCGAGAAGGAAGGGCGGGACCTGGGAGACCAAGCGATCAAGCTGTGGGTTCTCCAGCACTGGAACGGGTTCCTCCGCCAGCGATGGATCGAGCATCTTCAAGGCAAGACGTGCTGGATCGAGCTTCAGAAAGAAGACTTCGGGTTGCTCCAGAGGAGGTTTCGCACTTCGCCGCTGATCAACGCTATCCTCGACCGCTTGAAAGTTCTCAAAGAGAATCTGGACATCATCCTCTGGGCGCAGGATGTCTTTTCCCGGAGCGAGATGCAGGAAGTATTGGATATTCTGGAGGAGCTGGATGTGAACAGTTGCCGGATCCGGTGCGAGTTCGATCCCAAGAAAGAGCTGGCCGGCGGCTCGAAGCAATGGGCTGAATTATTCAGAGAGTCAGGCTTTCCAGAAGCGTCACCAAGGTCCTGACAAAACAGCCAGTTCCGCCCACGTCTCGAGTCGCGTTATCAGATTCGTTCCAGCTCGGGCCAGCGATGTCGAGGTGGATCCAAGATTTGCCATCGACGAATTGTTCGAGGAACTTCGCGGCCGTGATGGCCCCACCCCACTTTCCCCCCACATTTTTTAGATCGGCCACATTGCTTTTGAGCAGTTCTTTGTAGTCGTCATCGAGCGGCAGCCGCCAGGCTCGTTCGCCGGTCAGTCGGCAGGCGGCAAGCAAGCTCTGGCTGAAATCCTCGTCGTTGGAGAAGAGTCCGGCGACCTTTGGCCCCAGCGCAACCATGCAAGCTCCCGTCAGTGTGGCCAAATCCAGAATTCGCGCGGGGCGGTTCTCGGCGGCGAAGCTGAGGGCGTCAGCCAGGATCAGGCGTCCTTCGGCGTCGGTATTCAGAACCTCCACGGTCTTGCCATTTCGCATGGTCAGCACATCGCCCAGTTTCATGGCCTTGCCGCCGGTCATGTTCTCGGTCAGCGCGAGGTAGCCTGTGACATTGATAGGCATGCTGAGCCGTGCAATCGCCTGCATGGTCGCTACCACGATAGCGGCCCCGGTCATGTCGCTTTTCATGTCTTCCATGGAGGCGCTGGGCTTGAGGCTCAGACCCCCGGAATCGAAGGTGACTCCCTTTCCAACCAGCGCGAACGAGGGCGTCTCGCCGCCCCGGTGATAATTGAGGATCACGAAGGACGGAGGATTTTCAGAACCCGCGGCCACGCCGAGCAGGCCGCCGAACCGCTCCTGGCGGATCCGGGTCTCATCCCAGACCTGGACGGCAATCCCCGCGTCCGAGGCCACGGTACGGATCTGCTCGGCCAGCCGGCTCGGGCACTTCTCTGATGGGGGAGTGTTGGCCAGGTCGCGGGCGAGGTTGATCGCCTGGCCCACGATCTCGCCCCGGCGCACCTGCTCCTCGATCTGGTGTGCTGGGTCTTCGGTCGCACCGGGGCCGACGATGATGTTCAAGGTCTCGAAGGGATGCCGGTTGGGCTCGGTCTTGCGCAATCCAGGTCCACGGGTGCCGGCGACCACCCCGGCGACCAGAGCCGAGATCCAACCGGCGACGGAGCGATCGACGGCATCGGGGAGTGCCAGTGCAACGCTCTCACGGGGCTTCCCCGCAAGGCGCTTGGCCAGGGCAAATCCCGCTGCGTGTGCCGTACCCGCATCGAACTTGCTGGTCGGGCCGAGGCCCACGATCAGCACCGAACCCGCGGCGAATCCGGCCGGTCCATGAACGACAGTCAATTCGCCCACTGAGCCAGTGATCTCTTTTTGGACGATCAGCCGGCTCAGCAAACCTCCTAGTGCGGTGTCGCGTACCTCCACGGCCAGCTCGCCTTGCTCTTCCGGGAGCAACAATACGAGCCAGGGTGATTGAATGTCTGCCAGGGGTTGGCGGAGTACTTGGATGATCATGGCTGACGTAGCCGCAAGCTCGGATGTATCAGTTCGAGGAAACCAATCTTGGCCGCAAGGGAGATCCATGATGGCAGCCAGCTAACGTCGCGCCAAGCCGACTTGTCCATTCTGACACTCGACGTTACAATCCCGACGCTCGCTGATCCAGTGCTTCAAGTCGGTGAGCTGGGAGGGCCAAGGATGGTCAAGTCGCTCGTGTTGGATCGTCGGCTGGCGGCCTGCCTGGCGATCGTCGGGGCTGCGCTGTGCACGGGTTGCGTGGAACGCCGCTATACCTTGCGCACCGAACCTCCTGGGGCGCTTGCCATCGTCAACGGTGAAGAGGTCGGCCAAACGCCGGTTTCGCGTTCCTTCTACTACTACGGCGACCGAGAAATCACCTTCATCCTCGATGGTTACGCGACCAAGACGCTGATCCAGCCAATCAAGGCACCATGGTGGGATAACCTCTTCTTCGAGTTCTTCACGGAGAACCTCGTACCCTTCAACCTCCGCGACGAGCGCGAGTTCAAGTATCAGCTCACACCGGCGTCGACGCCGCGGGTCAGCGATCTTCGCGACCGCGCTGAGCAACTCCGCGGTGAGGCTCAAACCCTGCCCAAACCGCGCCGGGGCGGCTTCCTGGGTTGGCTGGGCTTCGTCGACTGAAAGGGACCCTCCGTTGCGTATTGACAAACTGCCCGGATGAGGCTCACGGTCGAGGCCCGAGTTCCGCCCGGGGAAAAAAAGCTGATGATGTAAAGCAGACCCAGCCGATGAGTCGATGAAGATGAACTGGATCTGCGGTCCAATTCCCCAGGGTGAAGGAGTCTTGCTGTCCGAACCCGGCCGGATGAAACCGGCCCGAGAATCGGACCCATCGCGGTCGGGGCCCAATGGTGACCTCGGTTCGCCATCCTCACGAACGCGGAGGTGAACTTGCATGAAGATTCAGGCGGCCGCGATTCAGATGCCTTGCGACATTCTCGACCTTCCGACAAACCTTCAGCGCGCCGATGAACTGATCCGGACCGCGCGCGACGCTGGGTCGGAGCTGGTGGTTCTGCCCGAGCTGTTCAACACCGGCTATAGCCTCTGCCCGGACTTCGGGCCATGTAGTGAGACAGCGGAAGGCCCGACACTGTCCTACCTGCGGCAACGAAGCAGGCGGTGGAAAATGGCGATCGCCGCAGGGTTCGTCGAGCGCGCGGGAAGGCATCTCTTTGACTCCCTGGCATTCTGCACACCTGATGGTGAGATGCAGATCTATCGCAAGCGCAACCTGGTTTTCTGGGAACGATTTCGGTTCCACCCCGGACGCGCGCCTCTGGTGATGTCCACACCCTTCGGGCGCGTCGGCTTTGGGGTCTGCGCCGATATGATTTACCGCCGAGTCTGGGACGATTACCGCGGACGGATCGACCTGGCGGTGGTCGCGGCGGCTTGGCCCGACTTTGCCAATCGCGATACCGGTCGACGCCACTGGCTGCTCGGACATATCGGTCCTCTCTCTACCGCCATTCCGGAAAAGGTCGCGCTCGATCTCGGAATCCCGGTGATCTTCGCCAATCAATGTGGCGAGACCCAGACCACCATTCCGGTCCTTCGAACGACGATCTCGGACAGGTTTGCCGGCCAGAGCAGCATCTGCGATGGCCGCCACGGTAGCCCCGTCCGCGCCGACCGCGAACTCTCGGTTCTGGTCGCACCAATCACCCTCCATTCGAAGCGAGGTTTGAAATCGTGGAGTTCTATGTCCCCCTTGGCGTCCGCGGGTTCCTGCTGCGGCTCGGAACATTCGTGATCGGTATTCTCGGTGGGGTGGTCTACCGGCAGGCTGCCCGCCGCCGTGAACTCATCCCATCCAATCCTTCCTTGTCCGTCGCCCTGGCCGAGATCCTCGCGACCGAGTGACCGTGCTCGGTCACGGCCGCGTCCCGGTTCCTCTGCGGCAACCAGGCGCGGCTGTTTCGAGAAACTATCTCCTGCGTTAACGCGGGGGGGTCGAATAGACCTTGCAGCGTTAGCCTGCTCTACTAGAGGCCGGGCGGGAGTACTTCGGCGGTACGCGGTCTCCCGTCTCCCTGGCCGGTTTGACGAGGTCACGTCATGTGCGGTATTGCAGGCGCTGTGGACCTGAGAGGGAGCCGGGAATTCTCCACGCGACGACTCCTGGCCATGACGGCGGCGATCGCTCATCGGGGCCCGGATGACGAGCAGGTCCACATCGAGCCAGGCGTGGCCCTGGGGACCCGGCGGCTGTCGATCATCGACCTGGAAGGGGGCCGTCAACCGCTCGCCAATGAGGATGGATCGATCTGGGTTGCCTTCAACGGCGAGCTGTTCGAGTATCCCGAACTGAGGCAGGATCTGCTGGCTCGGGGGCATCGGCTGGCGACCCGCTGCGACACCGAGGCGTGGGTCCACCTTTACGAGGACTTACGTGAGGGGATGTTCGCCCGGGCGCGTGGACAGTTTGCTGTCTCGCTCTGGGACCGCACCAGCCGGACCCTGATCCTGGGTCGGGACCGTGTGGGCATCTGCCCGCTCCATTATACCGAGGTTGACGGCTGGCTACTCTGGGGCTCGGAGATCAAAGCCCTGCTGGCCTCGGCAATGGTCCGGGCGAAGCCGGACGTTCGCGGCATCGATCACCTGTTCACGTTCTTCTGCGCGGGGACAACTCGTACCTTCTTCGAGGGTATCCATTCGTTGCCGCCGGGGCATTTCTTGAAGGTCCGGGACGGGCGGGTCACCAAGCACAAGTACTGGGATCTCGACTTTCCGGACGCCGGTCAGGAACGCCGGCTCGCGGACCCCGCGCCCCTGGTCAATGAACTGCAGGCCCTCTTGCAGCAGGCCGTCGAGCGGCGGCTGCGCAGCGATGTACCGGTCGTCACCTACATCAGCGGCGGGCTCGACTCCACGGTCGTCCTCGGCCTCTGCGGTCGCCACCGTGGCGAGCGGATTCCGGCGTTCACCATCGGTTTCGAGGGCGCCGGGCCCGACGAGCGGGTCCACTCGACCGAGGCCGCCCGGGTCATGGGATCGCCCTTGACCACGGTCATCATGGACAAGTCAAAGATCGGTGCGACCTTTCCCGAACTGGTCCGCGCCGCCGAGGGCCCCGTCCTGGATACCTCGTGCGCGGCGCTGCTGCGTCTGGCACGGGCCGTGCATCAGCAGGGCTACAAGGTCGCCCTCACCGGTGAGGGAGCCGACGAGGCCCTGGCGGGCTACGTGTGGTACAAGACGCAGAAGTTCCGGGACGGAGTCTATCGCACCGTCGGCCGGTCCGCTCCGCGTCTGCTGCGAAACCTGGTCGCGCGATCGGTTGCCGGCCGCCGCATGGTCATCCCCCCCGAGCAAGCCATTGGCGGGGTTCGCCCGGCGCAGCAGGATCTGTACGAGATGATCTCGCAGTCCAAGCCGATTCTCTACTCCGAGGCAATGTGGCAGCAGCTCGGCGATCACAGCCCATACTCGGATCTCGACATCACGACCGACCGGATGAGCCGCTGGCACCCGCTCAACCAATCGCTTTACGTCGGCTACAAGGTCATGCTGGCCGGCCTGCTGATGATCTCCAAGGGCGACCGCATCGCCATGAACGCGTCGGTCGAGACCCGCTATCCTTATCTCGACGACGACGTGATCGCCTTCTGCGCGGGCATTGCTCCGGAATACAAGCTCCACGGCATGACCGAGAAATGGATCCTCCGCCAGGTGGCCAAGAAGATCCTGCCCAAGCAGATCGCCAACCGCCCCAAGACGATGTTTCGCGCCAGCCTGGCGCAGACCTTCCTCGGCCCGCAGCGTCCTGCGTGGGTCGATCAGCTCCTCAGCCCCGAATCGCTCTGCGCAACCGGCTATTTCAATGTGGCTTCGGTGCTCAAGCAGCGGTCGCTCCAGACTGTTCTCCCCCGTCTCACCCCGGCCCGGTTCATCTTCGACGTCGCGCTCACCTGCGTGGCCTCGACCCAGCTCTGGCACCACATCTACTGCGGCGGCGGACTCTGCGATCTGCCGACCTGGAAACCACCTGTCGTCGAGACCACGGCGGTCGGCGACGCGATGACGAGTGGAGCGTAGGAGCCGTGGCGGCTGAGCTCCATGGACCCGTCGCCTGCACCGAAATGAAGGCTTGTGAAAACTCGACCTCTCGAGTTAGCTTTCCTTGCTCGCCCGCCAGCGAGGAGAATCGTTTGGTGTGGCCATGTGTGTACTCAAGCGATCGTGACGGGGACAGTCATCTCGCGGGAAATGCAAAGGAACATGCAGTATAAACGCCGGCGTTGAGAAAACAAAGATTCTCCGAACGGAGTTGGTGAATCAAAACGCACGCAACTTCCTGGAATTGACAGTCTGTCGTGGTAAACCTACGATCGGGCAACGACTGTCGATCAACTGTGACCGTGAAAACGATGTTACACGACGCAGCCCTTCGATCCGGGCAGGGACTAGGGGCGTTCCGTCGCGGCCCGAGGAGAGAACACCCTGGGGGAAGGGATGCCGCAGCGTGACGCCGAGAGAGCTTCTGGGACTTCCTTCGTACCGGCTGCGCAACCAGAGGGCCCAATTGCCCGGGAAACGACGCCGACCCGCAATGGCACAGGGAGTGGAAGCTCGGAGCCGTCGGGCCGGGACGAAGGACTGACGGAATCAAGGTTGCACGGCCCAGATGAAGATCGGATTGTGGCTCAGCCAGCTCAAGGGTTGGTGTTGCCCGTTCCCTTGCGGGTTGTGATGCTCTACGACATGGATGCTTGCCATGGGCCGACCGGTGTGACCCGGCACGCCCTGGCTCAGCTCGAGAGGCTGGCACGCCGGGATGACGTCGCGTTGCGCTTGATCTCGGGCCGCATAACTCATCCTGATGGACTGGCGTACTGGGAATCGCTGAATGACCTATCGCGCCGGGAACTGCCGATCCGAACCCGCGACCTGTTACGGTGGTGGCGGATCAAGCCCTGGCCGCCGATCGAGTGGTTGACCGGGCCGGTCGACTGGATCTACTGCCCGGCGGAATACGCGGTTCCCTCGCGCGGGGTGCGGCGGGCCGTGACCAGCCATGACGTCTTGCAACACCTGCGGTTTCAGTCTCCCAAGAATCGCGAGTTGCTGGCCTACGCGTTTGGCAAGGCCGACCTGATCCTCTCGGTCTCGCACTTCAACACCCGGCAACTGGTCGAGGCGTTTCCCGACTGCGAGGGCCGGGTTGCTCATGTTCCCAACGCCGCGGAGGACCTGTTCTTCGAGCCGGCCAGCTCGCGCGAGCGCGCGCAGGTCCGGGCCGACCTGGCGCTGCCTGCCCGAGTTCCCTATCTCCTATCCGTGGCGAATTTTCAGCCTCGCAAGAACCTCGCCCGACTGATCCGGGCCGTGGCCGCGCTGCCCGAGGTGGCCTCCGGTGAGCTGGCCCTGGTGCTGCTGGGAACCGGCGCCGAGGACGAGGCTCGCCCGCTCCGCGAGGCGGTCGCCGCAGTTGGCCGCAAGGCGATCATCCGGATGCCCGGCTATCGGCAGGGCAAAATCCTCCGCGCCGCCTATGCCGAGGCAACCGCCCTGGTCTTTCCCTCGCTCTGCGAGAGCTTCGGCATCCCGGTGGTCGAGGCCATGGCGCAGGGCATACCCGCCGCCCTGGCCGACTCGACAGCCCTGCCTGAGATCGGCGGCGATGCCGGCTGGTATTTCGACCCCGAGAGCCAGGACGCCATCACGGCCTCACTCCGTGACTTGCTCGACCGTCCCGAAAAGTGCGCCGCCCGCGTGGCTCAGGGCCGCATCATTGCGGCGCGTTATCGCTGGCAGACCGCCAACGATAAGCTTGTCCAGGCACTTGCGGCCGCCCGCTGAGCAGTTTTCGCCTATTTTCGCCAATCCGGGCCAGGGGATGCATGCGCGCCCACCGTGCCAGGTCCGCGTCTTGTTGCGTCCTGAATCGATATGCGATGATGAACGCGACGCGTGTCAATCTCACGAGGCGCGACATCGATCAGCGACCAGGACCCACACACATGATACGCAACGCACACGCTTGGCTGGCCTCGGTTGGCCTCTGGGCACTGATTGCCGTGTCCCTCGCTGAGGGTGCCGAGGCTCAGTCTCCAATCCAGCGAGGACAGAGCCTGCCGCCTCCCTCCGCGAGCCAGAGGAAAGACGACGCTGAGGGATCGGAGAATACCATCAAGTTTCGGATCACTCGCCGCCCTCGCCAGAAAGAGGCAGCTACGCCGGCCCCGGGAGCCGCCGCGGAGAAGTACTCCAGTTCCGACGGCACCTGGTTTCGCGATGCGCTGCGGTGGGATGCCTCGCCCGTGGACCTGTCGTTCCTCAACGCCGACGACCGGCCTGCCGACCGTCGTGGCTTCGTCAAGGCAGACGGAGACAGGCTTGTCTTCGAGGACGGAAGTCTCGCGCGATTCTGGGGTGCAAACCTGTCCGGCCCCGTGCTTTTCGGGACGCCAAGGGAGAACGTCCCCCGTCAGGCGCGGCGGATTGCCCAGCTCGGATACAACATCGTGCGAATCGTACAGCACGAGTCGAACTGGGTCCGGCCCAATATCTTCGGCAGCAATGCCCGGGATACCCGGCACCTCGACCGGCGGTCTCTCGATGCGATCGACTACTGGATCAAGTGCCTCAAGGACGAGGGAGTCTACGTCTGGCTCGATATGCACTATCTCCGGGACGTCAAGCCGGGCGACGGCGTGACGCAGGGCTGGGACGAGATCGCACGGGCCAAGGGCATCATCTGGGGTTTCAACTACATCAACCCGCAATTGATCGAGCTGATGAAGGAGTTCCAGCATCAGTACTTGAGCCACGTCAACCGATATACGGGTCTCGCCTATAAGGATGATCCCGCGGTCGTCGGGGTCTTGATCACCAACGAGAACGATCTGACCTTCCATTACGGCCTGTCGTTCCTGGCCAATCATAATAACCCCGTGCACAAGGCACTCTTCGACCGCGACATGCTGGCTTTCGCCAAGGCCACCGGCCTGCCTGGCGACAAGATCTGGCGGTCGTGGGAGCCGGGTCCGAGCAAGTACCTGCTGAACGAGATGGAGCACCGGTTCAATCGCACGATGATCGACGCGCTGAGGGCCGACGGGCTGAAATCGCCCATCGCCACGACCAATCTCTGGGGGGCCAACACGCTCTTCTCGCTGCCCGCCTTGACCGACGGAGACGTCGTGGACGTTCACGCCTACGGCAAAGCCGAGGCTCTCAGCGTCAATCCGCGCTCCGAGGGCAATTACCTGACCTGGGCCGCGTCGGCCCATGTCCACGGCAAGCCGCTGGTGATCACGGAGTGGAACGTACCCTATCCCGAGATCGACCGGTTCACTGCGCCTCTGTACGTGGCGAGCGTCGCCTCGCTCCAGGGATGGGACGCTCCCATGCTGTACAACTATTCGCAGATGGAGTTGCAGAGTCCGGGGCCCGAGGAGTGGAGGCATCGAATCAATCTTTGGTCAACGTTTTACGATCCTGCGATCACGGGCGTCATGCCCGCGGCCGCCATCGCCTTCCGCCGTGGGCACATCAGCCCGGCCCGCACCTCCTATTGCCTCAAGCTGTCCCCCGCGCAGCTCTTCGAGACGATGCTCTCTCCCGAGCACAACACGGCCACCATCCGAACCTTGATCGAGCAGAGCCGGCTGACCATCGGGATGCCCGCGGTCAAGGAGCTTCCCTGGTTGAAGCCAAGCGAAACCTCCAGCGACGTCACCGTCGTGACCGACCCGGATCACGACTACATTCCCGCCGGAGCGGCCGTGGTGCGGTCCGATACCGGCGAACTTGCGCGGAACTGGGCCGAAGGCGTCCAGACCATCGACACGCCCAGGACCCAGGCCGTCAGTGGCTGGATCGGCGGCAAGGCCCTGGCCCTCAAGGACGCGAGCTTCCAGTTCAAGACGAGGAAGGCCGTGGTCGCGCTTTCGAGCATCGACGACCAACCGCTTTCGTCGTCCCGATTCATCCTGATCACGGCCGTCGGACAGGTCCGCCCAAGCCCGGCAACTGACATGGGCAAGCTCTTGCCCAACCGCGCAGCCGATCATCTCCCGTTCCTGTCCGAGCCCGTGACCGGCACAATCACCCTGCGCACCAGGACCGATGGTCTGGAATTGCTTTCCCTTGGTCCTGACGGCAAGGTCGTCAGCCGGACCACGCCCTCCTCCGAGCAAGATTCCCTGGCCATCCGCCTGCCCGC
>JAFAHT010000076.1 GCA_019237095.1 Planctomycetaceae bacterium | reverse complement strand
CTGCGTCCCAGGCCTTCGACAGTTTGGACGATCGTGCCGCGCCGGGCCGCCTCGACCCGGACCGTCACGTGGGCTTCTTCCGCTCCGGAATGCCCGTCCTTCGCTTCCGCCGTCTGGCTCTCCTTGCGGCATCCGGCAAGCCCAACGCAAAGCAGTCCCACGAACATCCACCGTCGAACGGTCATGCCCTTGCTTCCTCGCTCCCAGTCCTTGATCGAAAAGAGTCGATGCGCATTGCCACCTCGTAAACATATCCGCGGAAGCGACGGACAGTATGGGCAGGCAAAATGGTGAATTCGTATCGTCCATCCGGCTGGGGACCAGCCGCAAGCCCGCAAATCCCGCATTCGAGGAAGAAATCAAAGACCGAAGCAGCCGATCAGTTAAAAGGGTCTGGACTGACGATGCTTTGCTGCCGGCCTAGCAGGCGAGCGACCAGGACGGTCGGGTGCCCCCGGCATTGGGAAACCAAACAGGATGCGAACCTCATGCGACCTGGTCTCGCTCTCTCAATCGTCGCTCAGTTCTTGAGCATGATTGCAGGGGCGCTGGCGGTTGCCGGTGAACCGATAGCTGCTCCCTCGGTCGCATCGGTCCGAACTCAGGCCGTTGACCATTCCTTACGCCGGGTCCAGGCGGAGCCCGCGGAAATTCGGATGCCTTTGGGAGCGAGTGTCCTATCGTGCAGTCCGCTCTGGGACGTACCTTCTGATGCCATCTCCGTGATCGGGGGACCGTCGATCAGCTTACAGATGGCTCTGTACGGGACGTTGACCAGAAATCCCGACCTCAACTTGCTCCGGCTCGGCAGCCCCACAACCCCGTCGGCTGAGTCCGTGGAGGTCGCTCGCCATTTCCCGACCACACTCAACCCGACCTTGTGGATCGACTACCGCCCGATGACTCTCATCCCCTTTGAAGCCTTCACCCCAGGAGCTACTCGAACAGGGCCCTTTTATCATTGGGGGCAACAGTACGTCTACCTGTCCCTCCGTCAACCGATCGAGCTGGGACATCAGACAACGCACCGCCATCATATCGCCCAGGCGGCCTACGATCAGCAGCGCTGGACCGTCGTCCAGGCCGAGCTCCTGGCGCTGGTCCAGACCTACCGCTTTTTTCAGACGGCTGTTTACCGGCGCGAGAAGTTGAAGATCGCCAAGGAGCTCGCCGAGTTCAACGAGAAGATCCTCACATCACTGCAGAACCGCCTTGAAGCCAACCTGGTCCCCCCGGCTGACGTCATCCTTGCCCGAGTCGAGAGCCGGGCGTCACGACAGTTGGTAAAGGCCGCTCAACAAAACTACATCATCGCTCTGGCCGACCTGCGGAACCAGATCGGGATTACGGATTCGACCGGGGAGGCCGAACCAAGCGATGAGTTCGCATTGCCCCCATGCATTCCACCCGTCACCGAACAGGAGCTCATAGAGATCGCCCTGCAAAACCGCCCCGACATTCATGCGGCCCGATCGGCAGTGGCCGGAACCAAGGCCGCCGAGAACCTGGCCCGGGCCGATCGCATCCCCAGCCCGATCGTCGGCCCCCAGTACGAGACTGATGAAGCCGGCCTGCAATACATCGGGTTCGTCTACGTCACGGCCATTCCTGTCTGGAACAATGGGGGCCCGCTGCAACGCCAGCGCGAGGCCGACCATCGCCGCGCGCACAAAGCCTTGCAGCAGGCCCAGCAACGGGTGGTTGCCCAGGTCCGGTCAAGTGCCGTCAAGTGGAACGGGGCGGTCGGTCTGGTCAATCAAACTCGAGGATTGTCCTCGGGCCTGGCACGCGTCGCGGCAGACCTGGAAGACCTCTTTCAGCAGGGGCAGACCGACCTGACCAAGCTCTTGCAGGCCCAGCAACGGGTGATCCAGTTGAAGAACACGGAGCTCGACGCCCTCTGGGCAGCCAGCCAGGCCCAGGCAGACTTGCTTCTGGCCGTCGGGGCTCCGACTCTCATTCAAGGCATTCTCAACCAGCGCTCGAACACCGCCGTCGCCGCTCCCGCACCCTCACCTCCGCCAGCCACGTCGCCCTCTCCCTTCACCTCGGCAGGCGAAGCGAGACCCTCTCGAAAAACCTCTTGATCAGCGGGATGCAGCTCTCGATGCTGTACCGCTCCTCGATCGTGCGGCGAGCGGCAATGCCCAGCGGGAAAAAGCCAGCCGGGTCGGCCAGAACCTCCAGAGCGGTGACAGTCAGCCGGTCGATGTCGAAGAGCGGCTCGAGAAGACCGTTCGCCCCGCCTTCGATGACCTCGCGCACGGGTGGAACGTCAGAAGCCAGGACAGGGACGCCGGTGGCCATCGCGTTGAAGAGCGACCACGAGACCACGAACGGAGCCGAGAGATAGATATGCAGGTCGCTCAGCCGGAGGATGTCGGCCAGGTGCTCGGGAAGAATGCGACCTGGAAAGAGGAAGCGGGAGAGGTCGTGATCGCCCTGATTCAGAACCCACTGCTTGAAGCTCGGCGAACCGGTATGCAACTTGTCCCAGCCGTAATGGATCTCCTCGCCGCCGACCACGACGAAGAAAACGTCCGCACGCTGGCGGCAGATCCGATCGGCGACCTGCATGAACAGGTCGAAGCCGCGGATTGACTCCAGCCCGCGAGCAACGAAGGTGACAACCTTCGTGCCCGCGGGAAGCGCGGCCTCGCCGATCCGCCGGGGTGCGGCACCGGGGCGGTAAAGCTCGGTATCAATACCGTCGAAGTAAACCTCGATCTTGGAATGAAACCGCGCGGGAAACGATTGCTTCTGCCAGTGCGTGGCCGAGTAGCCGGCGTCGCAATCGACCAGTGAGGCCAGCGTGGGGGCGTTGATGCACCGGGGGAAGAAAGGCGCGGGCTCGGCGGGAGGCAGGTCGATCCGGTACGAGATGTCGCGATGACTGGTCGCGAAGTAGTACTCACAGTAGTTGATGATGGGGCAGTCGAGCAGGTCTTTCAGGAAAAGCGTCGGCGCGCCGCGGCCGCCGTGGGCGACAACCAGGTCGGGTTTCAGGTCGGGTCGCGCGCGCAAGGCATTGAAGACACTCTGGCACTGCTCGAGATACATGCCAAAGACCTGGGGCCAGGGAATCCCTTCCTTCGACCGGTGCTCGACCGTCAGAGGAAGCTGGTGCAGGTCGAGCTCTTGGAGCATCTCGGTCGTGGGCGTGGGACAGCTCGAGAGGCTCTGGACCAGGAAGCTGCACTTCCAGCCGTGGCGCCTTTTCAACTCGAGGCCGAGCCGGCCGAACTGGGCGGGGAAGGCGTCGTGGAGGAAGAGCACGTGCATGGCCGTTACCTCCTTCCTCGCGTGGCGGCGAGCGTCGAGAACCGCTCGGCAAGCACGGGAAGGCAGACCTCCTGCGCATAACGGGACCGGACCAGCTCGGCAGCCGCGTCACCCAGCGGGCGGTGCTCGTCCAGGTTGCTCAGCACCACAAGCGCCTGGCGATAGAGCGCCTCGGGATCGGCGACGTCCGCCAGAAGTCCGGTCTGGCCGTGGCTGATGACCTCGCGGTGAGGCGCCGTGTCGGAGGCCAGCACGATGCATCCCGCGGCCATCGCCTCCAGCAGTGATCGAGCCACGGGATAGGACCGACCGGGAGCCAGATGCAGGTCGCTTGCGGCCAGGACCTCCGCGACGGCGCCCGGTGTCGCCCGCCCGAGGAACCAGAGGCGCTCGGGATCGACCGGCGGGGCAGCGTCGCGAAGTTGGGCAGGGTAATCGCGGTTGTTGTGCTGAACATCCAGCCCGCGCTGAACGACCGGGTCTCCCACGATCGCGCAGACCACGTCCGCGCGGGCGCGGAGCAAGGCATTGGCCGCGTGCCAGAACCGATCGAAGCCGCGCAACCGCTCGAGCGACCGGGCCACGAAACTGACAACGCGCGTCCCCTCGGGCACGAGTCGACCGGCAAGCGATCGCCGAGCCCTCCGCCGATCGCGCGGGGTGACATCACCCGGGCCGGCCGTGGCGATGCCATCGTGCTGGACCCAGAGGTCGTCGCGATACTCGACGGGGAAGAGATGGCGCTGCCAGTTGGTCGCAGTCCACGCCAGGTCGCACTGCTCGAGATCGAGCAGCTCGATGGAGTTGGCCGAGCGTCTCCAATGAACGTACGCGGCCGGAGCGTCGGCGGCGATCTCGGCGGCGAGATCGTTCTGGCGGGGGTGGAAGTAGTAGTCGAAGAGGTTGACCCGGGCAGGAGCGGGCGCGTAGACCGGGGCAAAAAGCGTGGAACCGAGCCCGGCGGAGCGGCCGACGATCAGGTCGATCGGCCGGGGCCGGCGCGCCTCCAGGACTTCCCAGCAGCCGTAAGAGTAGCAGAGGCTTCGCTCGAGCGTCCGCGACCAGGCCACGGCCTGCTCGCGTGCCGCGCCGCCGACGCCGAAAACCTGCAACTGGAGCCCGTGACCTACCGAGGCCGGCCAGTGCTCGCGAGCCTCGGCAGTGTGGCAATAGAACCAGCAACGATAGCCCCGCCGCCGCACCAGCCAGTCGGCAACGGTCCCGAGCCGGCCGGGAAAGTGGGGCTCAACCCAGAGCACATGAAGCGGATCTTGGGCCATGGAACCCGAGCGAGTCGCAAGGAGAGAACCGCGTGATCCGATCTCACCAGGCGAAATGAGCAAACGCCTTGTTGGCGTCGGCCATGCGGTGCACGTTCTCGCGCCGGGTGATCGCGGCACCTTCGCGGTTGAACGCGGCGATCAACTCGTCGGCAAGCTTGACGGCCATGGGCCGCCCCTTCTTCTCGCGGGCCGCCATCAGCAGCCAGCGAATCGAGAGGGTCTGCTGGCGGGTCTTGTTCACCTGCATGGGTACCTGGTAGGTGGCGCCACCGACGCGCTTTGAGCGAACCTCGATCAACGGCTTGACGTTCTCGACGGCTCGAGTGAAGACGTCGATCGGCTCTTCGTTGGGCAGCCGCTTGTGAATCAGCTCCATCGCGTCGTAGAAGATGCGCTGGGCAACGCTCTTTTTGCCGTTGTGCATGACGCAGTTGATGAACTTGCCGGCCAGCTTCGAGCCGAACCGGGGGTCAGGGCGAAGGTGCGTCTTGCTGGCGGTGAACTTACGGGCCATGAAAATCGGTCCTGCGGTGGTGTTCGATTTCGATAAGGTATCTGAGGAGAGCGAGTGAGCACCGCCTACCAATCCGGTGGAAATCGGGCAGTGTCCGGCCTATACGCAGTGAGCCGGAGTTTCGGATGTTTGTACGGCTGCGGGGCGATCACGCCGAATGGGTGTGAGCTCATTTCTTCTTGGCCGGGGCCGCGACCTTCTTGCGCTGGGCGCCGTACTTGGAGCGGGCCTGCTTCCGCTCGGCGACGCCCTGGCAGTCGAGCACGCCCCGGACAATATGGTAGCGCACACCGGGCAGGTCGCGGACGCGGCCGCCGCGCACCAAGACGATCGAGTGTTCCTGGAGGTTATGCCCCTCGCCGCCGATATAAGCTGTGATCTCCTTGCCGTTGGACAGACGCACCCTCGCCACCTTGCGGAGGGCGGAGTTTGGCTTCTTGGGGGTCATTGTCTTGACCTGGAGGCAAACTCCCCGTTTGAACGGGCAAGACTCTAGCACCGGGGCCTTGGTGTTGTACTTGACCGGCCGGCGCGGCTTACGAACGAGCTGGTTGATCGTGGGCATGAGTCAGTCGTTTCCCTTACTCCAGAGCCGTTACGTCCTGGCTCCTGTCCCTCATCGATTCCGGGCCGGGGCAACCATCTTTTTTGCTTGAGCTTACAGGCAATCCAGAAACCGGGCCTCGCGGCGATGCCGTGGGCTGCATGCGGCGCAAAGATTCGCCGACATCCATCCGGCGATCAAGGTCGGGTTGATCGCTCCCCGCCCGCGCAGCCCGATTGAATACACACGCGGTCTCTTCAGGGCCGAAACCACAAGTTTAACGTAACCATCCGGCCTGTCAAGCCGTTGGTCGAACAGGCCG
>JAFAHT010000587.1 GCA_019237095.1 Planctomycetaceae bacterium | reverse complement strand
GGAGAAGATGACGACGTGGAATTGCTGGAAGGATGGATCGTTCCCAAGACGCCGCGAAATCCAGCCCACGACGCGCTGATTGCCTGGGTCCATAACCGGGTCCTGGCTCCCCAGCTCCGCGAGGGCTGGTACTGCCGGGGTCAATCGGCAATCACCACGCCCGACAGTGAACCGGAGCCTGACCTTGCCTTGATACGTGGTTCCGAGCGCGATTACCTCAGCCGTCATCCCGGACCGGCCGACACGGCACTTGCCGTGGAGGTTGCCGATTCTTCCCTGGGTCGAGACCGTACGATCAAGGCCCGGATGTACGCCGCGGCCGGTGTTCCTCTTTACTGGATCATCAATCTGATCGATGACCAGATCGAGGTCTACACTCAGCCGACCGGCCCCGACCCCGTTCCCGATTACCGGATGCGCCAGGACTACAAGCGGAGTGACCTGGTTCCGCTGGTTATTGACGGCATCGAGCTGGGCCCGATACCCGGATGCGACCTCCTGCCCTGATGAAACCGCGGCCGTATTCGTATTCGTTACAAACAATCCGTGGCCAGAAACCGCTCATTCGGTTCGCGGAGAAACCTTGAGGTCCTTGACCTTGGCCAGGTCCTCATAGAGCCTGGCGAACTGGTCAATCATTGTCTGAACAGGAAACTTTGCTTCGACGTGTTCTCGCCCGGCTGTGCCCAGGCGGCGGGCGAGGTCGGGATCGCGGACGACGTCGCGAATTGCCCGGGCCAGGAGCTGGGGGTTGGCCACGGGGACGAGAACCCCGGTCTGGCCGTCGACCACGACCTCGGTGGTTCCGGGTGCCGACGTGGCAACCACGGGCTTGCGGAATCGCATGGCCTCGAGCACGAGATTGGGCAGGCCCTCGTAGGCGCTGGGCAAGACCACGAGGTCAGCGGCGGCCATCAGCCGGGGAACGTCGTCGCGATGGCCCAGGAACCGAACCCGACCCTCGAGGTGGTAGAGCCGGGCGTTCTCCTCGAGTGTCGATCGCAAGGGCCCGTCGCCGGCGATCAGCGTGCGGAGATCAGGCTGCACGTGCTGAAGCAGGTCGAGCGCCTTGAGCAGGTCGTCAACCCGCTTCTGCTCGGCCAGCCGGCCTGCGAACAAGGCCAGAGGCGCCTCGGCCGCGAAGCCAAACTCGGCGCGAACCGCGGCGGGATCGACCGGTGGCGGCTCTTCCTCGGCGATTCCGGAGTAGATCATCGTCAGCCGGTCCTCGGGCACGCCCAGCGATCGATAGTACTCGACCACGGCGTGTGAGTTGCCGACCAGCCGGTCGCACCATAGGGCCAGCCGGCGATCGACCGAGCGCTCGATCCTTCCCTTCCAGAGATCCACGGCCATCTCACTCGTGATCACGATGGGAACCCTGGCCAGGCGGGCCGCAATCCGGCCGTAGGTGTTGGCCGCGAAGATCCAGGTCTGCACCACGTCGAACTGCCTGGTCTTGAGGAATTGCACCAGCCGCGCCAGGGCCAGCGGATCGAGCTTGAACCGCTTGCCCAGCGCCGTGACAGGGATCCCCGCTTCCTCGAGCTCGACCCGCAGCGGACCCAGCCGGGTCAGCGTTGCCACTTCGACCCGGAACCGAGCTCGCGGCAGGCCCCGGGCCAGCAGGACCATCTGCTTCTCGGCGCCCGAGCGATCGAGTGTCGGGATCAACTGCAACACTTTGAGCACAGCATCAATCCCCTCGTTGTTCCAGGATCTTCTCGAACAGCGTCAGGTGCTTGCGCGCGACGGCGGTGATCGAGAACTCTTGCATGACCCGGCTGCGAGCCGCGCGGCTCATGTGGAAGGCGCGGTCGAAGTTTTCCCATTGCTCCATGATCACTCGCGCCAGTGCCTGAGGATCCTCCGGCGGTGCCAGCCGGCCGTGCTTGAAGTCGCTGACCAGGCGGCGGTTGCCCGCGATCGACGAGGCGACCAGCGGGATTCCCAGAGCCATCGCCTCCAACAAGGCGATGCTCATTCCCTCTTCCTTCGATGGCAAGACAAACAGTTCGGCGTCCCGTAAGGCCGCGGTCACATCGGCCACCGCGCCGGGAATCTCGACCGCTTGATCGGGGCCCAGGGTCAAGCCCAGTGATCGGGCTTGTACTTCCAGTGCCGGCCGCTCAGGGCCCTCGCCAATCAAGGTCAGGCGGGCACCAGGATGGGCGGTGCGAACCGCGGGCCAGGCGTCGATCAACGTTCTCAACCCTTTCTCAGGCGCTAGCCGCCCCACGAAAACGGCGCGGGGCGCCGTCCGCCAGCCTGGCCTGCGCTGCCAGGCACTCTCCGGCACCGGTACCCCGTTGGGCAGCGCATGAATCCTGGCCGGCTCATAGCCCCCTTCGCTCAGCTCCCGCGCGATCTCGCGCGAGATGGCAACAAATGCATCGGCCTGCTTGCAGCGGTTACCGATTTTCCGTCCGAAGTTGCCCCAGGCCTGCCAGGCCAGGTCGCCGGTCGCCCCGGCGCCTTCTGGCCGGAGCACGACCGGAAAACCCTGCCGCTGACCGGCCTCCACTGCGACATAGGCGTCGTGCTTGAGCATCGAGACATAGGCCAGGTCGACTGGATGTGCGGCGAACCACCGCGCCAGGTTCCGCATGTAAAGCCATGTTCCCACGAACCGCAGTCGGGAGGTCGCCAGCCGGACGACTGTCAACCGGCCGCAACCGCGAGCGCGAGCGCCGGCGCCGGGGATGGGCTCTTGCTCGTGCCGGGGCAAATCCTTCATGCCGGGTGCCCTGGAAGTGAGCACCGTCACCTCGGCTCCCTCGCGAGCGAGGGCCTCGGCCAGGTAGCTGAGAACTTTCTCGGCCCCACCGATCAGCGGGGGATATCTCCGGGTCACCAGAGCTAGTTTCAAGGGGGACTTCAAGAATCTTGTAGTTGTGTGTCACGAACCACTTCTTGCTCCTTCAGCACTCCGACATAAGGCAGATGCCGGTAATCATCATTGAAGTCCAATCCGTAGCCGACGACGAACACGTCGGGGATCGTGAAACCGCAGTAATCGGGCTCGATCGGGACCTCCTGCCGGCCAATCTTGCGAAGGAGCACAGCGGTCCGGACGCTCCGCGCGCCTCGATCCGCCAGGTGGCGGATCAGGGCTGTGAGCGTCTGGCCGGTATCGAGGATGTCATCCAGCAGAAGGACATCCCGATTCGCGACGTCCGGGGCGAACGATTCGTTGATCACCAGGGTCGTCGCAACCGTGGTCGCCCCCCTGTAGCTGCTGGCCTGGATCAAGGCGATGCGATGCGGGATACTGATCCGGCGAACCAGGTCGGCAAGCATGATCAGGCTGCCAGTCAGGACGGCGAGGATCGTCAAGGGCTTGTCGTGATAGTCAGCTTCAATCTGGCGTCCCAGCGAACGCACGCGATCCTGGATCTCCGATTCGCTGATCAGGGTTTCGACTTTGTGGTCCACGGCGGACGCGTCTCACTTTCGAGTTTTCAAGCATGATCGGCGGACGTCGTCACGATACACTGGTGAATCGAGGTGCGTCCAGGGTGAGGGAACGAGAGATCGACTTGTCGACCCGGCAAATGTTCTTCGTGATCGCTCTCGTGACCGGTGCGATCGTTCTCGTGGGGAGGCATACCAAAAACGTCTCGGTGCAAAGTTCGAGTTTGCACGCTCGATGATGAACGGTGCTGGTGTCGCATGAGCGAGATCCAGGGAACCCGTCATGAATCTGCAACCACTCGCGTCGCTTTCGTCCCTTTTCCACTATGAGGAGAAACCGCCATGCCGGCTCCATCCGGTCTGATCGAGGCCTATCTTGAGGGCCCGGTGACCCTCCGCCGCGCCGTTGCCGATTTCAGCTCCGAGCAGCTTCTGGCTCGCCCGGTGCCCGAACGGTGGAGCACCCTGGAAGTCGTCTGTCATCTGGTGGACAGTGAGCAGGCCTGGTGCCATCGGATGAAGCGCGTCATCGCTGAGCCCAGACCCCTCTTGATCGGCTACGACGAGAGCCGGTTTGCGGCCGCCCTGGCCTGTCACGACCGGGACCTCGAACAGGAACTGACGCTTCTGGAGGGAATGCGACAGCAGATGGCCCGGATCCTCCGAACACTCCCCGATGCCGCCTGGTCGTTCACGGGCGTTCATAGCGAGCGGGGCCTGATCACCCTGGAGGACATGCTCCGCGCCGAGACCGAGCACATTCCCCATCACGTCGGGTTCATCATCGATAAGCGAAAGGCTTTGGGGTTATCTTGTGCCGGACGGCGAGACTTACCGCGTCTTGCCGGCACGAAGGGTGGCGGTGAGAATGAAGAAGGATCTCACTCGAATCCCGGAGACTCACGATGAGCCAGGCCACGATCGCTCCGGCCCCGCCAGCGATTCGGACCGTCGCGGATCTGCTCGAGCAACTTGGCGAGTTTCAATGAAGCCGGATGCCCATGCCTTCCAGGAGCGAGGACATCGACCGCTTCGTGGACTCCGTGGACTCCGTGTCAGCGAGCTTCGCTCGCAGGTCGGCAATCTCCTCCCGCGCTGCCTCGAGATTGGCATCGAGTGCGGATCTCGACTGGGCGATTGTCAGGATCTCGGCCTTCAGCCGCTCAACGAGATGAGCGTTGGCTTCGGCCCGGGCATGATGCTCCGCGATCTGCTCGGCGTGCCGGGACCGCTGGGCCTCGAGCTCGGCCTGGAATTCGGCCCCGAGCCCAGACCGCTGGGCCTCGATGGCCTCGAGATGATCGGCCTTGAGCTGGTCGTGCAGACCCAGCAGCTCGCTCAGCCGGGCCTGAAGCACTCGGATTTCCGACCGGGCCGACTCAAGCTCTTCCCGGGCCTGGTGGTATTGTTCGTCCAGCCGGCTTCTTTCATGGCTTGGTGTCACCAAATGGTCGGGCCCGAAGACGCGAAACTTGTGCTCGCAATACTTGCAGAGCACGTTGCAACCGCTGTAGGAAAGCGGGACTCTCAAGCCGACCAGACACTTCGGACAAACAGTCTCAAAGTGCGAGGGCATCTCGCTCATGGTCATTTTCCGCGGGCACGCAAGTCGGGAGAGCTGAAGCAAAGAATTGGATCACCGTCTTGGTGGACAATCTCTGCTCTCGATCCTTCCAGGAAACTCCGCGAATTTCAACCGGCATTCATTCTGCCGGCGCCGGCACATCCGAAAAACCGGCATAATGTGTCGAACCCGCATCGTCACCTGGGAGGCAACCGCGCCCGGGAATCGATTGATCCAGGGCGCGGTCGGGTGTCCGGATGGACGATCTCGAGCTCAGCCGGCCTTTCTGCGACTGAGCACGCGATTCCTGGCGACAACGCCGACGAGCACCGCCGACCAGAGGATCACCGAAAGCGGCTCGGGGTTGTTGACGACACTATTGGTTGGGCTGCCGGACGATGAGCCGCCATTACCACTGGCCCCGGAGGTCGTCGTCGCGGCCGGTGGCGAATCCGCGGTGATGGTGACCCCTTGCGTGAGCGACTTGAGTTCGGGCGGATCGCTGGCCAGGGCACTGTTGATGCTCAGGGCGAAGTTGAGAACTCCGCCGGCTTGAAATCCCTCTCCGTAGAAGACAAGGCCTAGCTGTTGTTGGGGCTGCCCGGTTGAGGATGGCGCATTATTGAGCGCCACGACCAGCTGGCTGGGGTCGAATCCGGTTGAGCCGGTTAGGACGGTGAGCGGGCTTCCCTGGGTGCCGTTTGAGAGCGTGGGGGGGACGACGCTGCCGGCCGGCGTGATCAGGGCCACGACCTGAGGGCCCGAGATGTTCGCACTGGGAACACCAATGGTGGAACTGGTCGTCAGGCGGTAGTCAACCGTGGTCGTGGAGGCATTCACCGCGGCGTGCGCTGCCATGGGCTGAAAGCCGAGGCCAATCGCCAGCAGCGTCCCCAGCAACGCCACGCGAGATAAACAACGAAGCATCACGGCAAGGATCCTCCTTGAACTCTGCCTGAAATCTGCATTGTGTCGAGCTCGATCGACTCGAGTTGACATTGTCGCTTCCTTGACTTTCCTTTACCCTTCACGTTTCTCCCGGCGCCACGGCAGGCTTTGATTTCTGGAGAATCCTCCTCCAGCTTCGCATGGACAGAGGCGGTCAGGCCCAAGCCAGAGGAGTCGAGGAACAAGAGGGGAACATCTCGGCACGAAGCTCCAGGGACTTGAGGGCCGCATTGTGCAAGGAATCAAAAAACCGGTCAACCCCGAAAAAGACAGTTCCTCGCAACCCCTCGCAACCTGCCAGCCCGCGGCCGACCTGCTCGGAGAAAACCACCGAATCCATGGGAAGCTGAACGCAGCCCGTGATGCATCGGGCTACACGAGCTTGACCTTGCGCAGATTCGGCGCGGATCTCCCGACCCGCGCCGAACACGTGGCTATCGCCCGTCTCACGTATCACCGACAATCAAGGGACCGGAATCATCGAATCTCCCCAGGGAGGTGCCCGTGTTCCTCGGCGACTGGTTGGGGCGGCGGGCCTTGTTAACGCCTGACAAGGTGGCCTTGATCGATGCGACCCGCGGCAACCGGCCGATCACTTACCGGCAGTGGAACCAGGCTGCGAATCGGTCGGCACAGCTTCTGAGGACGCTCGGAGCTGACAAAGGCGATCTCGTGGCGATCCTGGCCCACAACTGCGTCGAGTTTCTCGACGCGTGGTTTGCCTGTGGCAAGCTGGGCGCGATCTTGCAGACGCTCAACTGGCGGCTGACGCCACGCGAGCTGGTTGAGCTGATCCGCGATGCAGGGCCGAAGGTGCTGGTTCATGGCCCGGAGTTTGTGGACCAGGTCCGCGGCCTCCGCGAGGCCGGCCTGGAAAGTGTGACGCGACTGGCGCTGGATGCGGACGCGCGTGCGTTTCCGAATGATCGTTGCCATGATGAGCGTGACGGGCTTGGCGATGCGGCCCCGCCGCCGGTCGAGCTCGGCTGGGACGACCCCTGGGTCCTCTGCTACACGGGGGGGACGACCGGGACTTCCAAAGGGGCCATTCTGACGCATGGAAATATTACCTGGAACGCGATCAACACGGTCGTGAGCTGGGGGCTGACGCCGGATGACGTGACCGTCCTGAACGCGCCCTTGTTCCACACGGGCGGTCTGAACGTCTTCACGGCGCCGCTGGTGCAGATCGGCGGTACGTCGATCGTCTGTCGGAGGTTCGAGCCGGATCAGGTCTTTGACTTCATCCGCGAAGCCGGGGTGACGATCTTCTTTGGTGTCCCCTTCATGTTTCAGGCCTTGCAGCAGCATCCGCGGTGGCAGTCGGCGGATTTCTCGAGGCTCAAGCTGGTCATCAGCGGCGGCGCGCCATGCCCGCCCACGGTTTACGAGCGGTTCTGGGAGCGCGGGGTCGCGTTCAAGAGCGGGTATGGACTCACCGAGGCCGGGCCGAACACGTTCTGGCTGCCCGATGAGGACGTCCGGCGAAAGGCGGGCTCGGTGGGTTTCCCGCTGTTCCATGTCGACGTCAAGATCGTGGATGGCGGGGGCCGCGCCTGTGGTCCCGACGAGGTGGGCGAGCTCTTGATTCGCGGGCCGCACGTATGCGCGGGCTACTGGAAGCGGCCGGAGGAGACAGCCCAGGCAATCCGCGCCGGTTGGCTGCACACGGGTGACCTTGCCCGCCGCGACGCCGAAGGCTATCACTACATCGTCGGACGCTTGAAGGACGTGATCATCTCCGGTGGCGAGAACATCTACCCGGCCGAGGTCGAGGGCGTGCTCGCCGCGCATCCGACCGTCGCCGAGGTGGCCCTGATCGGCGTGCCGGACGACAGGTGGGGCGAGACGCCGCTGGCCGTTGTCGTTTCGCGGCCGGACCAGGAGGTCGAGGCCGACGAATTGCTCGCGTTTGGCAGCCTGCGGCTGGCGCGATACAAGCTTCCCAGGCGGGTCGTCCTGGTCGATTTCCTGCCCCGGACGGCCGCGGGCAAGATCGACAAGGCAGAACTGAAGAAAGTGTACGGTGTACCATGACCGGCCAGTTTGTCGAGTCGGGCGGGATCACGATTCATTATCTCGATCATTCCGGCGGCGAGCCGGCGTTGGTGTTGCTGCCAGGGCTCTCGGCCACGGCGCCGATCTTCGAGGACTTGATCGCCGCCGGGCTGAG
>JAFAHT010000379.1 GCA_019237095.1 Planctomycetaceae bacterium | reverse complement strand
AGGGATCGGGCGAACGGAGCGGCCGCGTTAAGCGGAGGGACAGGTCAGCGTGGTCGGCGACAGATCGCACGGGGATGCCTCGAGGAGGGATTAAGAGAGTCCGCGCTGGGAGGGTCGCCGCAGGACCGACTCGGTCCGGTCTTGGGGAGTATGCTCGGATCGGCTCAATCCGTCAACACGAACCCGGGAAGCCAAGAAATCGGCGGATGGCCGCGGGATTCGCGGAGTCACCAAGCTTGGGGCTGCGTCGTCACCATGGGAACGGGAGGCCTGGGAATATCCAGGGCTGCCGCGGCTTCAACCTGAAATTGGTAAAGTTCCCGATTACCTTGTCGAGCATTATGGAACCAAGGAGGTGGAAAAGTGACAAGGAGGTGGAAAAGTGACAGCCACCAAATCTGGAGAATACAGGGGAAAGAAAAGGAGACAGTCACTAGTGGGCCGTCAATCTTCGATTGATAGGTGGTTCGCGATCTGTTATTCGAGGATAACGCTACGTTGAACTAACTGCTTCGCGGGGGCTCCGGTGGCGATGGTTTACCGGGGAGGCCGAGTCAATTCGCTGGTCGGTGGCCTCTGTCGCTCCGCCGACGAGGGCCCTATCATGGGCCTTGCGCAATCCCACCCGGACCCGATCTCCCGCGTCGAGTCGTCGGGAGCTCTCCGGCCGGTCCTCTGAGTGGAGGTCTCTCCCGGGCTGCGGCCTCATCCCACAGCGGTGCGGTGAGAACACCCCGCGAGGTGCCCGTGGGATCCCTGCGCCATGGCCCGAATCGCTGGTCCCGAGGCCGCGATCGAAGCGGGGTGTGATTCGCATAGGAAAGGGCTCACACCGACAGCGCCGGACTCAACCCCTTCGACCGTTCGGCCTTGCGACCGGCGGCGTGTCTCCCTCGTCCTCGGGGCCTGCCCGTCGATTGAAATTCCATAGGCCGAGGCTGGCCCGGCGGTCAGTTCAACGCGATTGTATCCGGCAGGCCGGCGTTGGCCTGTGCGGAAGTGAGGGCGCACACGGGCCCGCCGGATACAACCTTCTTCAATCTGCACCCCCGAGTAACGGAGTCTCGCGATGGACAAGTACCGAGTCACCTTGACAACTGAGGAACGCGCCGCGTTGGAGCTCCTGGTTTCCGCCGGCAAGGCAGCGGCTCGCAAGCTCACTCATGCTCGCATCCTCCTGTTGGCGGACACCGCCACGGGTGGAGACTCCTCCGATGAGGAGATCGTTTCCGCCCTGGGGGTCGGCATTTGCACGGTCGGCCGCGTGCGCCAGCGCTTGGTCACCGAGGGTCTGGCAGCGGCCCTCGATCCCAGGCCGCAACCGCAGCGGCCCGACAAGATCAAGATCAAAGGGGACACCGAACAGCGGTTGATCCAACTGGCGTGCAGCGACCCTCCCGAGGGCCGCTGCCACTGGACCTTGCGCCTGTTGGCCGACGAGTTGGTCGTGTTGGGGTTGGTCGATGAGATCAGCACCGAGACGGTGCGGCAGGCGCTGAAAAAAACGACATCCAGCCGTGGGTCGTCGAGACCTGGTGCATCCCGCCGCAGGCCGATGCCGGCTACGTCTGGCGGATGGAAGACGTGATCCAGACCTACCTGTTGCCTTACGACCCGGCGTATCCGGTGGTCTGTTTCGACGAAGCCTGCAAGCAACTCTTCGGTGAGGTGCGGCCGGCGCGCCGGCCGCGCTGCGGCCATCCGGCAGAGATGGACTACGAATACGAGCGTAAGGGCGTCTGCCACCAGTTGCTGATGTGTGAGCCGCTGCGGGGATGGCGGCACGTCCGGGTGACCGAGCGGCGCACCCGCAAGGACTACGCCCTGTGTGTGCGGGAGTTGGTGGACGTGTGCTACCCCCAAGCCCGGAAGATCCAGCTGGTACAGGACAATCTGAACACCCACGATGGAGCGAGCCTGTCCGAGGCGTTCCCGCCGGCAGAAGCCCGTCGGCTGTTGGACAAGATCGAGTTCTATTACACGCCCAAGCACGGGAGTTGGGTGAACATGGCCGAGACCGAGATCCGGATCATGAACGGGCAGTGCCTGGACCGTCGCTTGGAGAGCCAGGAGGTCATTGCCAGGGAAGTGGCCGCCTGGGAGGCCAAGCGGAATGCTCAACAGGCACGCATCCACTGGACGTTTACATTGGCCGCGGCCCGCCGGAAACTGCGGAAACTTTACCCATCAATCGAAGCTTGACGGGATGCTAGGCCCCGAGGCGGGTTAACCGAATACTTACGTGCATGAAGTACAAGTAGAGAACGCCGTAGATGTTCATCAGAGCCACGCGCGCGTGGATTTCCGTCTCGCCGATGGGTTTACCGTCCGAGGAAGGATATTCAATGCCGTCCTCAAGGTCGAGGTTGGGCTTTCGTGAAGTTCTGGTCGAAACAGGAACGCTCATGAGGCAGGCTCCGATTGCCGGATACGGAGGTGATTCCGGGCCAATGTCCGCTGTCCCATCCATTGTAACCGAGGAT
>JAFAHT010000403.1 GCA_019237095.1 Planctomycetaceae bacterium | reverse complement strand
CAACCATGCGAAGACTTGGCAGCGGTATGATCGGCGAGTGCAGGTGCGATCCGCGATGTGGTCCATAGGTCATCGACTCCCCGACCCTTGGCCACCGGAGTCTGCCCCGCGACCGTCAGGCTTGGACGATCATGAATCGTTCGAGCCGACTTGTCGAATGAACTTCCTATGAAAGTTGCCGGACCCCGCACGCGGTGCGCCTCTCCTCCTTACCAGGCCCGTCATAACATCGCGGGGGCTAGAAACGAGGGCGCAGCTAGTTCTTGATTCTCGAGGCCTGCTGGCGGCGGATCTTGACGCTCAAGCGTCCCGACCAGTTCTGTAGCGTCGACCAGGGCATCTACGGCCACCTCACCCTGCGCAACCTCGCCGTCATGGCCGAGGAACGCGGCGACCAGGCGGAGGCCCGGCGGCTCCGGAGGATGGTCCTCGACGCGTGCCCGGGCGACGCCGAGGCCATGGCGCGCGGCGAGGCCGCGCAGTGAATCGAGGGGCTTCCCGCCGGGCAGCGCCAGCACGATGCCCTCAGCTTCAGCCAGGGAGCTTTCAAGGGACACCGCCAATCCCGCTCCGCCAATGAAACGGCCCCGGGCGGTGCGCCGACTAACCCCTTGACACTGGTTCATGGGCGATGTTTGATGCACCCAGAGTGCCGGCCTTCAAAATCGAGCCTCTCCCCTGAAACGACCCGCGAAGCGCCATGAGCACACCAACGACGACCTCGCCCAGCCAGCTTCCCGACTACATCGCCAGCGCGAAGCCCAACCCACCCTCCAACCGGGCGCCTTGGTACAAGAACACCGCGCCGACGTATGCGGGGATCTTCCTCTGGTTCATCTTCTGGGATTCGATCGCCGGTAAGGCTCTGATGGCTGGCGGGCTTGGCGCAACTCTGCTGGGAATCCTGCTGGCCGGTTTGATTTGCCACTTCCTCTTTTACCTGGTCCCGGGACTACTGGGCAGGAAAACAGGGCTGCCGCTCTACATTGTCGGAACGTCCACCTTCGGGGCGATGGGTGGTCTCTTCATGCCGGGGCTGCTGATGGGCTTGCTCCAGTTCGGCTGGCTCGGCGTCAACACGTTTGGAGCGGCCGACTATCTTGCGAACAAGGGCTTTCACGTACCCGCGTTATTCTATCCTCTCTGCGTCCTTTGGGCCCTGGGGGCGGCGTTCGTTGGGCTCAAGGGAATCCAGTACGTCGCCAAGATCGCCACTTTTTTGCCCGTAATTCCGCTGGCGGTCCTACTGATCGGCTTGGTGCTCTTCGGTGGCTCAGGCTTTAGCTACTCCCCTCCCGTGGAGACCGCACAAGCCGGCGGAAAACTCACAGCGATCTTGCTAATCGTGGGCGGCATTGTCGGGTTCTTCGCCACGGCCGGAGCAGCGGGCGTCGATTTCGGGATGAACAGCAAGGACGACAAGGATGTCGAGATGGGCGGCTACGTGGGGATCATCGCCGCCATCCTGGTGACTGCGGGGATCTCAGCGATTGCGCTGGCCGGTGCATGGGCAGCCGGGATTATCGAGCCTGACTTTCTGAATGACACAGGCGTTCGAATGACCGACGCGTTGGAGAGGAAGCTACCGGGGGCATACCCCTGGATCATGATTGGCCTGACTCTGGCCGCCTTTCCCGGAGCTTGCTTTTCTTCGTTCATCGCGGCCAACAGTTTCAAGACCGTTCTGCCCAAGGTGAACCCGTTCCTGTCCGTCGGCATTGGTACGATCGCGAGCATCATCCTGGCGGTCACCAAGGTCGCAGGTAACCTTGGCGGCGTCTTTGGCATCATCGGCGCCTCGTTCGGGCCGATCTGCGGTGCCATGGCGGCCGACTACCTGCTGGCGGGCAACCGCTGGTCCGGCCCAAGGGCCGGGTTCAACCCCGCGGGCTGGATCGCCTGGGCGCTCGGGTTCCTGGTGGGGATCCTGCCCAACCTGCACGGCCGCTACCCGGTAATCCCGGACGTTCCGGCCGCCCCGGTGGCCGCCTTCATCGTCAGCTTCGCGGTTTACTTCGCCTGCGCCAAGATCGGCCTGATCGCGCCGGTGATTTCCATGCCGAATCGGGCCGACGTATCGTAAACTAACCCGGCTACTGACCGATCAACGTGGCGATCAGCCCCGGAGGTTTGGTGCCCGGGACCACGACTCGGTCGCCGGGGAAGAGCTGGTAATCGGTGAGCGTGTCGCCGCGTTCCTTGATGCCGCACCAGTCGATCTTGAGAACCTGGTCGGGCTCGCCCGGTGGGTGTGGCCGAACCAGGTAGGCCTTCTCAGGGAGGCTGTTTGTCTTCAGCCCGGCCTGGAGGATCGCGTCCAGCACGGTCTCGTTGCCCTTGATCGGGAACCGCCCCTGGGTCGTGACCGCCCCCATCACGTAATAGTACTTGCTCTGAACGTTTGCCAATCGCACCGAGACGCGGTAGGGCTGGTCGATCTTCTGATTCTGCTGCATTGCCGCCGCCGTGAGCTGCTGGGCGATCTTGAGCTCGATTTCCTCGAGGGTCAGCCCCACGACGTAAACATCACCGGCGAACCCGAGATCAATCATGCCGTCCTGCTGGACCACGACGGCGCTGAGATTCCAGTCGGGTGGCGCGGGTTTGATGTTGACTTCGAGCTCGTCGGGAGGCTCAACCACGTAGCGGGGCATCGTGACCTTGTCGAGCTCGCGGGCCTGTTCCGGGTCGATGTATCCCCGATCGGGGACTCGCCGCGCTTCGTGTTTCCGGCCTGTGCCGGCGCAACCTGGAACCAAGCTTAAGCAGACCGCCGCGACAACGACGAGAGTGCGCCGGCAAGGGGCTGAGAGCATCCCTGCGATCATGGACCTGGCACCTCGTGACTCGTGTTTGGTCCCGCCTCGGCTCAACCCGACGCAAGGAGATTATACCCTGATCGAGACCGATTGGCCAGCACTACTCTACGAATTCGGCAAACTTCCACATCGGGCTCAAGAGAATCTCAAGGAATTCGGCAAACTTCCACATCGGGCTCAAGGAAATCTCGAGATTGACCAAAGTTCGTTGACAGGATACCGTGCCGGCGTTTGTGGGGTGTGGCTCGGGCCCGGTTTCCGTTGTGACCGCGAGGATATCCAGAGGCCGTCATGGAAGATATCGAGAAGGTCGTCCACGGTTACATCTTGAACGAGTTCTTGCCAGGAGAGGATCCCCGGGAATTGACCGATCGCACGCCTCTGATCACTGGCGGAATCCTCGACTCGATCACGACTCTCAAGCTGGTCGTGTTCCTCGAGGAGCACTTCGGAATCACGGTCGAGGCTCATGAAGCCGGTGTCGAGCATCTCGATTCGATCGGCCAGATCGCCAGGCTGATTGCTGCGAAGCAGCAGGCTGCGTGAGTTCCCGCCGTCGGTTCAAAGGCCGCCGGTTGCGCCCGACGACCCGGGCCGGATCTCGAGCAGCACCTGGCCATTGTGACGGAGAAACTGGACGAGTTCGCGCGTGAGCGTGCCCGACCCGTCCATGCGGGGCACTTTGTTTTGCCCGCCGAGCTTGCCGCGAGATCGCATCCATGAGTTGAACGCTCCCGCCTGTGCCACGACCAATGCCGGCAAAGGTAGCCCCACGCCCTCGGCGCGATGAGCGTGATAGTCGGCGTTGCGCCGGGACAGGTCGCCATCGAGCAACCGGCGAAAGCGGTCAGGGTCGACAGGCGTCTCGAGAAACTCGATCACGTACTGATGATATCCCAGCGCACCCTCGAAGACCGGCCCGACATGCCAGTCCCGCACCGCTGCTCTCGATGCCGACGAGGCCGACGCCATGGCCGCCTCGACCTCTTCGTTGATCAGGTGCTCCCCGAACGCCGACAGCGTGTACCTGGTTCGTCCTGTGAAGCTGAGCATCGGAGGGTCGAGCGACTCGAACCGCACCGTGTCGCCGACGATATGTCCCCACATCCCGGCACAGGTCGACACCACGATCGCGTAGTTGACGCCCCGCTCGAGTGTGCCCAGCCAGTGGCGCGTGGGGTCGGGCGAGTCGATCTCCGTGACCGGTACGAATTCGTAGAACAGGCCATGATCCAGAAGCAGCCGCAAGAGCTCCGTTTTCGGGTCGCCAAAGGCGATGAAGCCCTCGGAACAGGGGTAGGTTTCCTGCAGGCGGATGTCCGACCGTCCGAGGATCTCCTGGAATGCCTTCTGGTACGGGTCAAACTTGACACCCCCGTGAACGACCACTTCGAGGTCTGGCCAGACCGCGCCGATGGAGCTTTCGCCGGTGAGCTCGAGGACGCGCTGGAAGAGCATCAGCAGCCAGCTCGGTACACCGCTGACCAGCGTGATCCGTTCCCGGATGCTCCGCCCGGCAAGCAGGGCCAGCTTCGTGTCCCAGTTCGATTCGAGGGCCAGCTCCAGCGGAGGAAAAGTGTAAGGGCGAAGCAGCGGCGAGAGCTCGAGGGCGGCGATCCCGCTCAGGTCGCCCTGGTGGACGCCGGGTGCGGGTTGCTCGAGATTGGCCGTGCCGCCCAGGAAGAAGAGCCGGCCCTGAAAGAGACGGGAATCGGGCCGGGCGGCCAGATGGTAGGCCACCATCGTCTGGGCAGCCTTGCGATTGGAAACCACCATCTCGGTCGAGACGGGGATGTACTTGGTCGTTCCCTGGGTTGTGCCGCTCGTCAGTGCCAGAAAGGGGATTCGGCCGGGCCAGGTCAGGTTCTCGAAAACCGGGTAGCTGGAGCGGAGGTAATCATTCCAGAGAGTCTCATAGGTGCGCAGCGGAACGGCCTTCTGGTAGTCGGCGACGCTGCGCACTTGATCGAAACCGTGATCCCGACCGAACCGGGTTGCCCTCGCCGCGCGTACCAACCGCAGCAAGCCCTGCTCCTGAACTCGTCGGGGATTGAGAGAGTCTACCTTCGATGTGCGAAGCCTGGCGTGAAGGTGAAACCCGGCGTTCACCAACTGACGCACCGGGAGAGAGCCTGCAAGCATCACCGCAGCGGAGGTGCGGCTCGTGGGTGGGGCCGATGAGTTGGGCTCTGCGGGTGCGGTCGATGCCGTGGACGTCATCGCAGATCAGGCTATCGG
>JAFAHT010000145.1 GCA_019237095.1 Planctomycetaceae bacterium | reverse complement strand
CGTAGCGCCGGACCTCCTGGGCGAGGAACGCCGGCTGGATCAGCCGCCGCTGCCGCCGCCAGAGGTCACCCTCGCTGGTCAGCAGGCCCCGCCCGAAGACCGACGTGCTGATCTGGAGGGGGCGGTCTTTGATGAAGTGCTGGCTCTTGGAGCGAAGGACCTCCTCGATCTGGTCGGGGTGGCTGAACAGGTAGCAGGACATCCTGCCCAGGCGGAAGCGGACGGCATCGCCGTACTGCCGGGCCAGGCGAGTCATGAAGCCCAGGGTGTCCCTGGCGTAATCGGGGAGGCATCCGAGCAGGAGGTGGCCCCTGGGTCCCGGCGGGATCTTCGCCTGGGTCATCGCCCATCCTCCCCGGAGTCGCTCGCCGCACTGGGGTACAACCCAACAAAAGTACAAAGCATTTCATAGAACGAGGCTTATCGCCCGAGGGTTTGCTTGCCGTGGTTTCTTAGCTCGCCGTTCGGTCCCACGTGGGGAGACTCTTCGGAACGGGCAAAATTGTACGCTAACGGGGTAGCAGCCCCAAGTCTGCGAAAACTTACGGTAGCGTGTTGGGCGCCATGTCGAGGGGCCGGCCCATCTGAGCGGAAAGGCCCATTTTCACCCCTTTGATAGCCTCTGGACGCGGTATTTGGAGCAATTTGGTCGACCCGTCGGGGGCGTTCATGCCATGGACGACGGCCGGCATCTCGTCGCCTCCGGCCGGCGCCGAGAGAATCACGTACCTGGCCCCGGCCCGGATGTGCTGCTCCAGGTCCTCCTTGCGGCGAAAGGCGCCGGTGCACTCCAGGACGAGATCGACCCCCAACTCCGCCCAGGGCAAGCGCGCGGGGTCCTTCTGGGTGAAGACCCGGTACAGCTCGCCGTCCACGATTAGGTGTTCGTCATCGCGGTCCACACGTCTCTCGTACCAGCCGTAGACGGTGTCATACTTCAGCCTTCAGCAGGTGGGCCAGGTAGGCCAGGGGTGCCAGGTCGTTGACCACGACCAGCGTTCCCACTCAGGAGAACGTTAATCCGGGCGACCGTGGCCTCGGGATCAAACCCCTCACCCGCGGCGAGGGAGCCCAGGGTCAACTCGGCGGGCACGGAGCGCACCCGCCCGATATAGCGAAGGCCCCAGGCGACCAGGTAGTCCTCGAGCCAGGGATGCTCGGCCAAGAGGACAGCCACCCGGGTCGCCGGCGTCGCCCGTCCCGTACGAAGCAGGGGGTCTGACCTCGGCCAGAGGGTCCGGAAGATGTTCGCGGCGAAGAGGACTAGGGCAGTCAGTTCGAGGATCGCCGAAGCCGGCAGGATCCGGAAGGCGATCGGCCACGCCAGGGTCGCCAGCTCCGCCGCGACCCGCAGCGCGTTGCCGGCGGCGATGAGCACGAAGATCGGGACCACCAAGCGGGGCCAGGCCAGCAGGTCATGGCTCAGGATCGGCAGGAGACGCTGGCCGACGCCCAGGATGAGGGTGGTCAGGAAGCCGACCGTCAGGGCGTGCCGCGTCGCCCCGAGGTAAGCCCGCGGCGGGTCGATGCCCTGGACGGCGCCAATGAGCTGGCCGGCCACGAGCAGGGCGAGCCCGGCCAGGAGCCAGAAGAAGGCGAGCTGGATGTAACGGACGAGGAAGGCCAGCCCGGCCTCGGGGCGCGGGGTCGATCGGCGCTGGCTGCGAAAGCCCCGAAGGCCGATGGCCCAGGCCACGGCCCCCGCCGCGATCGCGGACGCCCCGAGCGTGGCACAAAGGCTCGGCCACTGAACATGGGATACGGCCAACGCCAGGACTCCCGTGTTATGCAGGCCGAAGGCCGCCTCGATCGCGCCGGACCGGGGTGCCCCCCCGCCCAGCATCCCGGGCAGGAGCCTTTGGCCGAAGCCATAGACCGCGTTCAGCGCGAAGCCGAAGAGCGCTAGCTCCACCACGAGCCGCCGACCTGACTCGGAGTAGGCCCCGGGGCCCACAGGCCCGGCGCGACCCCGGAGCGCGAGATCCACGACGGCCCAGACAATCATCCAGGCCGCCGCGGCGAGGACGAACCGAGCCCAGGGGGCTCGTACCTTGCCAGCGAGTTGCTGGGCAGTCACGGCGAGGAATCCGAGGGCGGCCACGACCTGGGCGAACCCGCTGGCCGGGCCCAGCCAAGGCCAGCGCCGTGTGGCTAGCGACCAGGCGAATTCGCCAAGCACCCCCGCCAGGAGTGCCCCCAGGAGCAGATCGAGCAGGGCGCGGTGGGGGTGAGGGCACGCAGTGGTCCTGGGGAGGAAGCTGACCGCGACCCCGACGACGAACGGGACGACGAAGCCCCAGAGTTGCGCCTCGCCGTGGGCCACGACCTGAGCGGCGGGAATGGACGCCAGGGAACCTTGGCGACCGATCTCGAACAGGAGGAGCGTGCCCCATCCCGCGCCGAGGGACAGCGTCACGACTAGGGCGGCGGCCACGAACGGCCGGTGGGCCCGCCCGGCCGAGGGATCAGCACGGCTGATCTCGACACCGGCGGCTTGGGACAGTTCGGTCAGGAGCATGTCCAGGGAGATGCCATGCCGCCGGGCGAAGTGATCGAGCGGCTCAAGGTGGCCGAACTTGGCCGAGCTTCGCTCGGGCTCACCGTGGCGGCGGAAGACCGCGCCGCAGGCGGGATAATCTGCGGCCACCTGCCGGACCGTCATCGCGGGATGGATCGGTGCCCGCCGCCCCGGCCGCGATTCGATGTTCGCCTCGTCCGCTCTCATGAACCAAGGGTATCCCTCTGCTGGCGCCCTCGGCGGCATCGAGCAGCCGGGAGGGTGAATGCGCGCAAAACAGGTCTCCCACCTCAGGAGGGGTAGTGCCGCAGGTACTCCTTGAGCGCGAGGGCACCATTGTGCCGCTCGTCCCGCGCGGCGTAGACGAACGTGACGGGCCCCTCCCTGGCCTTCCGCCGGAGTTCGGCGACCGCATCCGGGTTGGCATCGAGTTCCGCCCAGTAACGCTTCTGGAACTCCTCCCACTTGCCTGGGTCGTGACCGTACCACCGGCGCAGCTCCGGACTGGGGGCGATCTCCTTGAGCCACACGTCTACGGCGGCCCGCTCCTTGCTCAAACCGCGCGGCCAGAGGCGTTCCACCAGGATTCGCAAACCATCACTCCGAGAGGGCTCCTCGTAAGCCCGTTTCAGATTGATCGTTGCCATGAGGTTCTCCACTTCTTCGAGATCGACTCATCCTGAGGATTGTCAGAGATCGGTCCAGGATTGAGATTGATCCCCCGCGACGATCGCGCCGGTCTCGGCGAGCCGATCGAGCAGCAGATGGAAGTAGATCAGCCCGGCGTAAGCTCGCCAAGGCGCCAGTGCTTGAGAGACGCCCTCGTAATCGAGGGAGACTGGTGTCTCGAGCCATCGCTGCAGGTTGTTCCGCGCGCCCACATCATCGCCGGGGAAGACGTGCAGCCGTCCCAGGCCGCGCAACAGGACGTATTCCGCCGTCCATCGCCCCACGCCGCGGACTCGGGAGAGGCGGTCCAAGGCGGCCCCATCGGACTCGTACGCCAGTGCTTCGAGCTTCAGGTGTCCTTCGGCGATGGCACTGGACAACTCAATCAGGGCGCGAGCCTTCTAGCGGCTGAATCCCGAGCTTCGCAATTCTTCGGGCTTTGACCTCGCCAGCTCCTCGGGCTGGGGAAAGGCGTGGACCGGGGCGTCTCCGCCGTTCATGGCGAGCCCATACGCCTCGGCGAGCCGGCCGACTAGACGAACACCCAGGGTCAGCGTGACCTGCTGGCAGGCGATGGCGTTGACCAGGCATTCGAACACGGTGGGGAACCGCGGCGGCTTCATCCCGCGGAACCGTTTCGCCAGCGGGCCGAGGCGAACGTCACGGGCCACGAGCTGCTCGAACTCGGAGAGGTCGATGCGCAACCCGAGCAACCGCTCCAGGGCGGCGGTCACGGCGGGCCTCGTATCGGGACCGGCCCGTTCGCCCTCCACCTCAACCCCGAGCTGGGGCGTTTCCGGGGGCCCTGGCTGAGTCACGGCCACCTCTACCGCGCCGCCCTCCAGGGCCAGGGCACGGCGGTAGCATCGCCCGTCCCAGCGGTCGATGAGGTTCTCCGGACGGCGACGGAGGACCCAGACCGCCAGGTCGAGCCGAAAGGGCGGCACCGGCTCAAGCGAGTACGCGAGACGACTCCTGGTGGGGATCGCGATCCTCTCGCGGCCGGATCTCAGGCCGGCAGCCGTCCCTTGAGATCTTCCGGCCGGAACGGGCCGGGCTCGGCGATCAAGCTCCGGGCCGCGTCCACCTGCTCCCAGACGTTCCACAATAACACCCCCCGCACCCGGCTGTCCCGCAGGTAGTAGACCACTCCCTCACGGTACGGCTCCCTCCAGTCAGCCACGGTGTCCAGCCGCGAGTCCACCTCACCCACGGCCTCGTAACCCAACTCGAACAGGTCCGAGTAGAAGAACGGGAGGTGGTCGTAGGTGACGGTCCGACCGGCCATCGCCTGGCCTGCCAGCCGACCCATCGCGTTGGCGTTATCCTCGTGCTCCACGCGGAGTCGCCTGTCCAGGGCCGGGTTGTAGAAGTTGGCGACGTCCCCGGCGGCGTAGATCTCCGGGTGGCTGGTGCGCAGGGAGGTATCGACCCGGATGCCATCCCCCACCTCCAGCCCCACCGCCTGGGCCAGCTCGATATTCGGCTGAATCCCGATCCCCGCCACGACGCCATCCACCACGACCTCCCGCTCGCCTTGGCCCCGAGTGTTGCGAACCTTCAGGACTGCCCGGCCCCCTGGCGTCTCCAGGCCGGCAACCAACTGCCCGGGCAGTACTTCGACGCCCTTCTGCTGGTAGAAGTCGTTCAGGAACTGGGCCAGGTCGGGCGGAAACATGCGGCTGCCGATCCCCACCCCGGGGAAGACCATCACCACCTTCTTGCCGTTCATCGCCAGGGCCGCCGCAATCTCCGAGCCGATGAACCCGCCGCCGATGACCGCAAAGTGCTGCCCACCCTGCGTCAGGGCGCGCAGGCGCTCGTAATCGCCCAGGGTGCGGAAGTAGATGATCTGCTCGCCGCCGAAAGGGAGGCGGCGGGGCGTGCCGCCGGTGGCCAGGAGCAACTTGCCGTAGGCGTAGGCAGTCCCCTGGTCATCCGTAATGCGCTTGTTCTGGAGGTCCAGGTGCCGGGCCGTCCGCCTCAGGTGGAGCGACACCCCCTGGCTTTCGGTCTGGCGCCAGATGCTCTCCAGGGGTTTGCCCTTCCAGAGCTTTTTGGATAAGGGGGGGCGGTCATACGGTGGGTGCCCTTCGGCGCAGAGCAGGCCGATCGAGCCGCTACGATCGACCTCACGGATGCCGCGGACCGCCGCATCAGCGGTCATCCCGCCGCCGACGATCAAGTAGGTGTAGTTCGGCATTGTTCAGTCCCGTTGTTCCAAGGGATTCCTATCTGCTTTACGATGGCTCGTGCTTTTCGTGCTGGATGCGTGCGATCGTATCCAGCGCTAAAGCCGAATGGGCGTAGGCACCACCGGCGCGCATCTCGGCGGCGACCCAGATGGCCTCCATGATCTCCTCCGCGGTTGCCCCCTGCTGAAGAGCAGCACTGGTATGTCCGCGAATGCAGTAGGGGCATTGCGTGACGTGCGCCACGGCCACGGCGATCAACTGCTTGGTCTTCACCGGAAGCGCCCCTTCGGCAAAGACGCTTCGACTGAATGCTTTGAAAGCCTCGGCAGGTTTCGGGGCCAGGGATTTACGCTGCTCGGCGAGTTCCCTGGTCACCGACGGGAAAAGCTGTTCTTGCTCGGCCATGATTTGAAACCCCTTCCGTAGCTCAAGCATTGCGGCGCCGGTACGAGATGGCGTACACGGCAGACCGGACGGCCGGCAATTGATCGTCCGACAGTTCGATGCCGTCCACGAGTTTGGCCGGGTCAAAGACGAGTTGGCGTTCAGCTGCCGCGCTGTCTGCCACCGGCGCGGTGATCGAGAGGGTGCCCAGCTCCACCTGTGGCCGTTCTTCGGGCCACGGCTGCGAGCAGTCATCGACGGGATCGCCTTCGGCGGCAAGCTGAACGAGAAGGCGGAACCGGACAGCGCCTCGGGAAAGCCGCTGTGCCAGTTCGTCGAAGAGAAAACTTCCCGGACGGCGGGCAGCCTCCGCGGGGTCCAGGTGCTCCTCGCCCGCCTCCGGGCGAATCCGGTAACGACCGGGGCGGCTCGTGCCTTCCCGGTTGATGAAGCGGAAGGCATTGACGGCGTAGTAGGATTCCGTGGCGAAGCTAGACGGAGCCGGTTTGGGTGCCTCCGCGAACCGCTGGGCCTGCGGATGGCTTGCCAGGAAGCTCTTGATCGGGTCCGGGCTCCCTGATCCGTTCGCGGCCAGCGCGCGGACGAATTCCAGGAATTCTTCGGCGGTACGGGTCGGGAACCCGTCATACGAATGGGCCACGATGTCGGTGTCGATCCCGCCGGGCAGATGGAATTTGATCGCCATGCCTCTCGGGCTGGCCAGCGGATCGCCGTCGGGCACGGTGGGGACGCCGGCGAAGTCGGAGAAGCGAACCGTGATCGGCACCGGGCCGCTCTGGAGATGAGGAGCGCGGCTGAAGGAAGCTGCGGTCGCGGCCGGGCTAAAGGTCCCCTC
>JAFAHT010000402.1 GCA_019237095.1 Planctomycetaceae bacterium | reverse complement strand
CCTTCATGTGCCCAGGAGAACCTCCCCGGCTCTCCTCGGCCCCTGACGACCAGAGATCCTGGTCGCGGGTGTGGACAATTGGATCCGCGTAGTTACGCTTTGACTTGACACCATTTCCGGCACGCGGAGCGCGCTTCTTGGCTGCTGAACCACGGTCGAAAAAGCGGTCGAGCACGGCTTCCACCGCGCCGGAGTCGTCTTCCGCCGTATCCACGCCCGCGGCCGACCCGCAGCCAGCTCCCTCTCCGGCGAAGCCGGCCGCGCCCGCGAATTACACGGTGGTGGCCCGGCGGTATCGTCCCCAGCGGTTCGAGGACGTCGTGGGGCAAGATCACGTGGTGCAGGCGCTGCGGAACGCGATCCGCCTCAATCGGTTGGCCCAGGCCTACCTGTTTTGCGGCACGCGAGGCGTAGGCAAGACGTCGATGGCCCGGATCTTTGCCAAGTGCCTCAATTGCGTGCGGGGGCCAACCGAGACGCCCTGTCAGGTCTGCGACATCTGCCAGGCGATCGCCGCGGGGCAAGACGTGGATGTGATCGAAATCGATGGGGCCAGCAACAACGGCGTCGAGCAGGTGCGGGAGTTAAGGCAGAACACAGCGCTGCGTCCTAGCCGGTCGCGGTACAAGATTTACTACATTGACGAAGTGCACATGCTCTCGACCGGAGCCTTCAACGCCTTGCTCAAGACCCTGGAGGAGCCGCCGCCGCACGTCAAGTTCTTCTTCGCGACCACCGAGGCGAACAAGATTCCAATCACCGTGCTCTCGCGCTGCCAGCGGTTTGATTTCGCCGGGATCACGTCCGATGCCATCGTGCATAGCTTGAAGGAGATATGCACCAGCGAGCAGATCGATGCGGAGCCGGAGGCGCTGCAGGTCGTGGCACGGCGGGCGGGAGGCTCAATGCGCGACGCCCAGTCGCTGCTGGAACAGCTTCTTGCCTCGGGCAGCCCGCGGCTGACCGTTGAGGTGGTCCACACACTGCTGGGAACCCCCAGCGACGAGCGACTGCTGGCCATTCTCGAGGCCTTGGCCGACCGCAATCCCGCGACGGTCCTGACTCTGCTTGACCAGGGCGCCGGCGCGGGTGTGCAACCGTCTGACCTCCTGGCCGGGGCCCTGGAGTTTCTCCGCGACGCCATGGTTCTCTCAGTGGGCGCCGAGCCGGTCCTGCTGGCGGTCACTCCGCGTCAAAAGCCGCGACTTCAAAGCATCGTCAATCGCTGGTCAATCGACGCAATCCTGGCAGCGCTCCAGATCCTGGCGGAAGCGCGTTCCCGAATGCGAGGCGTTTCCCACGCCAGGCTGCTTGCGGAACTGGCATTGGTCCGAGTTGCGCGACTGGAAAATCTGTCCGACTTGAGCAATATGGTCCAGCGACTCACAGCCATTGAGTCCGGTCCGCCGGTGTCGCACAAGACTGAAGCACACGGCACAAAAAAAAAGCTAACCCCTCTTGATCCACCATCGACAGAGGCCGTGGCTGCTGCCGAACCGCCGCGGGTTCCGAGGGACGCGCCGGCACGATCTGGCACCCGAGAGCAAGCCGTCGATCCGGCTCCAGCGATTGCAGACCTGGCAGAGGGGACCAGGGTCGAGGCTGCCAAACCGAGCCCGGCCAAGGCCATTCCAGCCTCTCGGCCGCCGGCAGAGGGAGTACCAGCGGCACACGAAGCTGGACCTGGGACCGAGCTGCCGGCCCTGGAACTCGCAGCCATCCGTCAGGTCTGGCCCGAGCTCGTCAAGAAGGTCGGATCGCCGTTGAGCATGCGATTGGCGGTTGTCGAAGCGATCAGCGTCGAGGAGCCGGATGTGCTGGTCATCGCGGCCAAGCCGGGCTACAATTCGTTAGCCGATTCTTGCGGGACCGATGAGGCCCGGGAGAAGATCGCCCATTGCCTGCAAAGGCTGCTGCGCCGGCCCGTGACGGTGCGCTATCATCGCTCGCTGGAACCGGCGCAGGGCAGTGCTCACGAGCCGTTCTCGGAACCACGCCGGCCCGAGATCCTGGCGGCCGACCCGATGGTTCAAAAAGTTGTCGAGCTGTTCGAGGCACGTCCTCTGCACCTGGAATACGACGACGACCCGGATTCGCCCTGATTGGGGACTTTGAGTGGACAGAGATCCGTGGCCCGGCCAGACCGGATCCGGCAAGAGGCGGTCGTGACGACGGATTCCCAACTCAGTTTCTCTGCAACAAAGAAGGTTCAACGTGTTCAGTCAACTGGGAAACCTGGCCGAATTGATGAAGAATGCCGGCAAGCTTCGAGAGTCGGTTGCCAAGGCCACTGAAGCGCTCGGGCAGCTCCAGGTGGAGGGAACATCGGGCGGTGGAGCGGTCACGGCCCTGGTCAACGGCCGGCTCGAGGTCGTCTCCATCCGGATCGACCCCAAGCTCGTGGCTGACGGGGATACCGAGCTGCTGGAAGACCTGGTCACCGCGGCAGTGAATGCGGGGTTGACCAAGGCGCGGGACACTGCGGCTCAATCATTGGCCGCGCTGGCCGGCGGCATGCCTCTGGGCTTTCCGATGGGCGGCATGGATCCCGGCTCGTCGGCTGGGAGGCCGTGACGATGACAGGCGTTTCGGCCGCGGTGGACCGGCTGACTTCGGCCCTGGGCCGCTTGCCCGGAATCGGCGCCAAATCGGCCGAGCGCCTGGCTCACCATCTGCTCAAGTGTTCTCCGGAGGAGGCCCTCGAGCTGGCCGAGGCGATTCGGGCGGCCAAGCAGCAGATCCGCCACTGCCAGATCTGTTTTCACCTGACCGAGGCCGACCAGCCCGCCTGTGCGATTTGCCGTGACGCCAGGCGCGATCAGGGAGTCGTCTGCGTAGTCGAGCAATCGCGCGATCTGCTGGCGATGGAAAAGGCGGGAACCTTCCAGGGTGTTTACCATGTACTTCTGGGCCGGCTGGCTCCGCTCCAGGGTATGGGTCCCGATCAGCTCACCGCTGACGCCCTGGAAACACGGGTCCGCTCGGGAGTCGTACGCGAGCTGATCATGGCCACCAACCCGACCCTCGAAGGCGATGGCACGGCCCTGTACATCGCCAAGCGGTTAGCCGACAGCCCCGTGCAGATCACCCGCCTTGCCCGTGGTCTGGCATCCGGCAGCACGCTCGAGTTCGCTAGCCGCGACATGCTGGCAGACGCCCTCGCGGGGCGACAGCCATTCTGATCTGAATGTGACTGCCAGCCAGCGAGCGGCCGCTCGATTCGTCCAGGACAGTGCTATTTTCTCCTCGGGCCAAAGATTCTTCTTGATAATCTCGATTCTGTGGCATAATAATTGCTCCAGGAAGGTGCGCGGGCGGCAAAGGTCGAATTCCTCTTTTTTGTTGAATTCCTCTTTATTGCCGCTTACTCTTCCGGCTCGCGACGGAACTGAGGATTGTCTGATGCGTCTTGATACCTCTCAGCAGATGCGGACCGAGATGCGCCTGCGGATGGCGCCTCGGATGATCCAATCGATGGAAATCTTGCAATTGCCGATCATGGCTTTGCAGGAGCGCATCGAGCAAGAACTGAGTGAGAACCCGGTTCTGGTGGATCTTCGCGAGTCTGCCGCACCTTCGGAGGCGGACAGCGAAGAGGCGGGAACCTCGACAGTCACTGAGTCCGAGGCCGAGGCCGAGCCTAACGAAGTCGACAGCCTCAGCGGTCTGGACGAGAACTGGAGCGAGTATTATGACGAGGGGCCACGGCGCAGCCGGGCCTCCCTGAGCGAGGAAAGTGACCGCAAGCAAGACGCCATGCAGAACATGGCCTCGCGTCCGCGTTCTTTTCACGATGATCTGACCGAACAGCTCGGCTTTTTCGATTGCGGCTCGACGGTCCAGAAGCTTGCCGAGTACATCATTTACAACCTGGACGATAACGGCTACCTCAAGTTCAGTCTGCATGAGGTGATCCGTGATTCTGGCGGCGAGGCCACGCAAGAGGAGGCCGAGGAGGCGCTCCGGCTGGTCCAGAAACTGGATCCTCCGGGCGTCGGCGCGCGCGATTTGCGTGAGTGTCTGCTTTTGCAACTGACGCCGGAAACACCGAGTCACGACGTGCTCCGGACTCTGATTGGCAATCATCTGGACGATCTTCAGCACAACCGGCTACCGGCGATCGAGAAGAAGACCGGGTTTCCAATCGAGACGATCAAGGAAGCACTCGAGCACCTGCGCCGGCTCAACCCCAAACCGGGAGCGCCCTTCGCTGCGGACAGCGGCACCCAATATGTCGTGCCCGACCTGATCGTTGAACCGAACGACGATGGGTCGTACAACGTGCGGCTGGTCGACGATCACACGCCGCATCTGTCGATTTCACGGTATTACCAAAAGCAGCTCCGCAACAAGCAGACCGACCCGGCCGCCCGAGAGTTCATCCAGAAACGAATTCAGTCCGCCCGCTGGCTGATTGAATCGATCGAGCAACGCCGCAACACGTTGCTCAAGGTCGCTCGGGCGATCATCGATCACCAGAAGGTCTTTCTTGACAAGGGCCCCGAATTCATCGAACCGCTCAAGATGCAGCAGATCGCCGATCGCGTCGGGGTGCACGTCACGACCGTGAGCCGCGCCGTGGACGACAAATGGGTTCAGACGCCGCGGGGAATCTTTCCACTCAAGCGCTTCTTCGGTGGCGGAACGACGACGGCGGACGGCGAAGAGATCGCCTGGGATACCATCAAGCAAAAACTGCTCGAGATCATCGCCAAAGAGGATAAGCAGAATCCGCTTTCCGATGAGGAGATCGTCGATGAAATGGGCCGGCAAGGTCTCAAGGTCGCCCGGCGAACGGTAACCAAATACCGCCAGGCTTTGAACATTCCATCCAGCCGCCAGCGCAAGCAATTCTGATCCACTCGTTCGTGCTTCAGCGTGGGCCATCCGCGCAGCGAATTAACAATCCTGGGCTCACATTTCATTCTGGCTCCCGGATCTGCAAATGCAGTAGCCGCAGCCGATTTTCACGTTCGCCGAGCTCGAGACCGAGACTGAGATCAGGCCGGAACCGAACTGGCGCGAGCGGATATCGCGGACGTGGCCGTGAGCGGGGGACGGAGGTCGGACAGGTCCTTCTCGCTCTCGCTCACCGGCTTGGCTCCCACGAGACGACTCATGGCCTCCTCGTAGCCCAGAAACCGCAGGTTTTCGAGAATTGTCACGACCTCGGGATAACCAATCCTCTGGATGATGCCGAGGATTTTTCGCTCTTCAGGCGAAAGCGAATCTGCGGGTTCGGGAGGTTCGGAATCGAGCTTATCGTCCGCCAGGTAATCGAGCGACACGCCGAGCGCCTGCGCCAGGCGGAGTGCGTTATCGAGACCGGGGCGCGACCTTCCTTGAAGGATGCGCGAGATCTCGGAGTCACTGACCTGGGACAGGCGGGCGAGTTTCTGCCCGTTGAGCCCCTTGTCATTCATCAGGTTCTTGAGCTTGACTTTGAGTTCCATGACTCAACTATAGAATGTCTCCCCGATACGGGGAAATACTTTCCTTTCAGATTCGCAATAATATTTCAGAACTCCGAAAACCGCAGGGGTTGCCAGGTTGCATGGGCTCAAATTGTGTTGGGACCTCGAAATTGAACCGAGAGGTGCGACGCGACGTCAGATAGGAGGCACTATTCATCATAGCTGAGAATTGACCGGATGCAATTTAAAAGGCAACGGGCGACGTCTTTCGGCGGAAAACCGAGAAAAGGCTGGCCGTGGATGATCGATTGGGCAATTTGATTGGCCAAGACGGGGAGGTGAGTCTGGGTAACAGCCCGCGACCTGGTACTGGGCCAGGCAAGGAACGAGTCTGCCACTGCTCGAGAAGGGATCCTGTCAGGAGGCTCGCTGTACCGTGTAGTCGGCCAGCACGCGGAGAGCGTGCTTGGAATCCGACTCGCGCAGGCACTCAAGTGAATCGATGGCCTCCTTGACATGCCATCGGGCGCGCTGCCAGGAATAATCGAGGGTCCCGGACTGCTCGAGCAAGGGGATCAGCTGCTTGCGACATTCCGCCCTGGCTTCGCCGAGCATTCTGCGCGCATTGGCAGCGGTCGCGGGGTCGGCGGTTTCCAGCAAGCGAATCACGGGGAGTGTCAGCTTCTGCTTCTCCAGATCGGTGCCCAAGCTCTTGCCAGTCAGTCGTTCCTCGCCCCAGATGTCCAGGACGTCGTCGGCAATCTGGAAGGCGATTCCCAGGTTACGACCGTAGCGGTCGAGTGCCTCGGTCGTGGCCTCGTCGGCCCCCGCGTAGTGGGCACCCAGCCGGCAGGAGACCGCGGTCAGTTCGGCCGTCTTACCCTCGATGATCGAGAAATAAGAACTCTCATCCAGATCAAGGTTGCCGCGCTGATGGACCTGATGCATCTCTCCCTCGCAGACCCTGTTCGTCGCGCGGCCGATCCAGCGGCACGCCAGAGTCGAATCGAGCGAGGCCGCCAGGTGGAATGCGTGGGTAAAAAGGTAATCTCCGAGCAGGACAGCCGTCTCGGTTCCCCATTCGGCGTTGACCGTGGCGGCGTGGCGGCGGACCATCGACTCATCAAGAATATCATCATGAACTAGTGTTGCGGTGTGAATCATCTCGACCACTGCCGCCAGGACCGGGTGCGCGCTGGTGACCGAGCCGCATGCCCGCGCCGCCAAGAGCAGCAGGGCTGGACGCAGTCGCTTGCCTTGATAGTCACCGCAATGATCAACGAGCTGTTGAACGAAAGCGAATTGACTCCGCAGCTCATGTCGGAAAATCCGTTCGGCCTCTGCGAGTTCGCATCGGATCGGCCGGCACAGGTCTGTAAGTGTGCGCCGAGCGTTCTCGACTTCGAGCGCAGGTCGACTCGCCATACCCGTTCCCCCCTCCAGACTCCAACCTTCGAATCGCTCACGCCCCAACGGTCCGGGAAGTCGGGTCGGTGCCGCGTTCCCCGGTTTCAGGCACGACTTGCCCCGGGCTGTCCGCGGCCTTCGTGGGTCGGAGAAAATGACCCCGCCTTCCTCCCGTTTTTTCGTCGAGCTGGATCGGGCCGATCACCAGGTTTCGATCCACAGCCTTGCACATATCGTAGACCGTCAGCGCCGCGATGCTGACCGCCGTCAAAGCTTCCATCTCCACGCCCGTGCGCCCGTGCAGCTTCACGGTCGCCTCGATCCGGAGGGCGTCAGGGGCGACTGGACTGAGTGCAATTTCCACGCTATCCAACCCCAGTGGGTGGCAAAGCGGAATCAGCTCTCCAGTACGCTTCGCCGCCATGATTCCTGCCAGCCTGGCCACTTCCAGCACATCCCCCTTGGCCAGCCGGCGATCGCGTACCAAGGAAAGCGTCTCCGGTTCCATCTTGACCCAACCACTGGCCCGGGCCGATCGCAGCGTGGACTGTTTCCCGGAGACGTCGACCATGCGGCTCGCCCCGCCCTCATCAAAGTGTGTCAGCTCGCCCATGGCCGGACTCCAATTTCGTTCAATTCATTCTGAACATATTTTACGAATTGTCCACGCCTCGGCTAGTGGGGGCTTTCTGGTTTCCCGCAAAACTCAAGGCGCCAGAATTGTCGATAGACCGGCTGCCGCATTGGAGGAGGAGCTGCGGTCTTGATATCCCCCGCGTGCCGCCGGATCGCGGCCGGGACCGGCACGAGGAAAGTGCCAGAGGGCGGAAAGCCAGACGCCCTGACGGTTCCGGGTGAAGATGCGCTGACCCGTGCCGCTCTCGAGTCGTGCAGTCAGATCCGGCTTCCAGTAGGCCCGGCGGCGGGAAATGACCACCCATTCGGACCCCTTGGCGGCCTCGTCATCCTGAAGCACCACATCGCGTCGCACCAAGGCGGCCGTGGTGGTCAGGATCCCCTGGCCTTGATAGAGTGTCGGGGCCAGTGCCGCCCCTGCGCCGGGGCGAATCTCAGCGGCCAGTCGGTCCAGCAAGACGCGATCGACGGCATCGCTCCAGTAGGTCAGCTCAAGTCCCAGCCGCTGCGCTCCGGGCAATCCGCCTGTCAACATATTGTAGTAACTCAGGCCGAATGGGTGCAGGGCCAAGACGCCATAACACTGCGTAACCAGAAGGCCGGCCAGCAAATAGCGTCTTGAACGAAGGGTGCCCCAGCGCTGCCAGAGCCGGCCGAAACCCAGTCCAATCAGCATGGCCCACGCTGGGAAGACATGCAAGAACAGCCGCTCGCCGTCGTAAACCGGGATCCGGGTGCTGAAGAGCCCCAGGAAAACCACGATCGTCGCGGCCAGCAACCAGGGAAAGCGGTCAACACGGCGCTGCCGCCAACCCGCGACGAGCCCACAGATTCCCAGAAACTGCAGACCGATCGGCACAGTGACGGCAAAATACACCCAGGGGTAATGCCAGGGTACATCACGATCAGCCATGATCTGGCCGAAGTACTCGACCATGATCGTGGCACGCTGCACCGACGTCCCCCAATAGGCTTTCCAACGCGCCAAGTTGTCGTACCAGAGCCAGGGCCAGCCCGCGAGGAACAGTCCCACGCCGGTCAAAGTCCAGACCATGATGGTCCTGAAAGCAGACTGCCTCGAAAGTCTCGTGAACGCCCAGATTGCCAGGATCGGCAAGAGCAACCAGGCGTGGATCTTGGTCAGCAGCGCCAGGGACCAGAGCGCTCCCGCTCCGATGCTCGCACGAATCGAGGCCAAGGGCGCCGTGGCTCGGACACCGGCCAGGAGAGCCGTGGTCCAGAACAGGCTGAGAAACGTATCCAGGGCGGCCAGATGAGCGTGGGCAAACACACGGGGCATGACGAGGAGAGCCCAGCCGGCACCGATTCCGGCGGCACGGCACCAACGCCGGCTGGATTCGGCGGCCACGACTCCGACCAGTATTGCAAACGCCAGAGCGGGGGCAAGCCGGCCCGAGAGCACGTAAAGCCCTGTGGGGTCGGCTCCAAAAAGCATGATCTGAAAAGGCTCCCCCAGGCTCGAGGCCAGGCCCAGCAGCCAGCGTCCCAGAGGGGGGTGCTCCGCATTGTCACGGAAGACACGCTCGACGAAACCACGCTCGAAGAACCGCCAGCCCCGAGCTTGCAAGGCGGCAACGTAGGTGCGGCCGGGACGCACGTCCAAGGGTTCGTCAATGGACAGTCCCGGATCACCCAAGGTCAGCAAGACCGCCAGGCCGGCCACCGTCGCCGCCATCAGACCCAGCCGTGCATGTGAAACAGCCGCGAGGGCTTCGCGAAACCTGTTCGCCCTGGCCTTCCCCGTCATCGTCCAGGCACCCAACCTTCCACCCTCGAGGGCACTCCTTCGTTTGCTGCTGATGCATCTCAGGGAACCAGGATGAGCGGTCTGGGGAAGCAGATCAAGTCCGCAGTTGCGGGCTGACCGTCGAGGCCCATGCGGATGACTGCCGTGAATCATGATCTGCGTCGAGGTGCGGCAGGATCGCCGGCAGCCTCGATCTCGATCTGGAAAAACCGACGAGCTCGAGATCCGCACCTGGCCGGGAACCAGGCAACGGCTCGAGCTCGAAGTTCCGAATCAGGATTCCGGAGTGGGGCGTCGGGTCCTCGGGTAGATCGCCGCCTCATTGGGATCAGGGTGCTTCCGCTTTCTTCTGGGAGATCAGGCGACGAACTCGTTCGGCCAGTAGAGCACCGTCGAACGGTTTCTTGAACGCGTCGTTGAAGCCGAGCGAAAACGTCTCCTCGCCGGGTTCGTCGCTGGTAAGTGCCAGCAGGATTGTGCCCAGGTGGTCCGGGCTCTTGCGCAGATTCTGCGCAATCTGACCTGCCTCGATACGGCCCAGGGCCATGTCAATAATTATGCAGTCGGGATGGAAGCTTTCGGCGCGAATGCCGGCCTCGAAACCCGACGCCGCCGTCTCGATCCGGAAATCATCGCTCTCGCGGAGATGGTCCCGGAGCACGACCTGGAGCGGAGCGTCTGCCCCGACTACTAGGATTTTATTGTAAACCTCGGCCTCGAGATCGCCCAAGGGCATTCCATGTTCCTTGAGGAACCGCAGGAGGTGCTCCCGCGGGATGCGCCGATCCTGTGAGCCGGGGATTCGATAACCACGCAAGCGGCCCGAATCGAACCACTTGCTGACGGTCCGAGGCGCGACCTTACAGATTTTCGCGACCTGGCCAGTTGTAAAGACCTTTTTCATCTCGAGGACTCCACTCGCCCAGTTTGGTGCGAGACCACGGAGGTTTCCTCCTCCCTCCGGATAGGTACCATGTCGGCGCGGTGACAGTCCCGACTCGGCGGTTGTGACCCGGCGCCCAGCAAGCAGCGCGCAGGTCGCCGCGAGAGACGGCCCTCGTGCAAGTCGCTCCGACCCGCCCCCGTTCTTGATCGTCGTGGTGGGCGCGACCCGGTCCCCGGTCCCGCCACACCCGGCCGCGCCGCGCCACGCAAAGGCGCTGCGACCAGGAATGTCAGGCCGGTTGACCCGTGCCGTCTCCCGCCAGAGGTGTGCCGGATCGGAAGCCCGACTCCCCTGCGATCAAGCACAGCG
>JAFAHT010000384.1 GCA_019237095.1 Planctomycetaceae bacterium | reverse complement strand
GAACACGTCGAAGCAAAGTTTCCTGTTCAGACAATGATTGACCAGTTCGCCAGGCTCTATGAGGACCTGGCTAAGGTCAAGGACCTCAAGGTTTCTCCGCGAACCGAATGAGCGGTTTCTGGCCACGGATTGCTTGTAACGAATACGAATACGGCCGCGGTTTTATCTTCTCCGAGGATCCCCGCCCGGATCATCTGGTGGTACTCATCCACAGTAAAACGGCGAATGGGAACGGGCGGAACGACCGGAGGGAGAGTTGGAAATAATGTGCCCGCGGACATCAGGATGCTCCTCGATCGCGCGAACTGGATCGACGGCCCCACTCAGACATGCCTTCCATGGAACGAGAAAGCTCGGCGAATGACCACCAAGAACGACCCAGGGTTCTTACCCATTGCTACGCGCGGCCCGATGACTGCTTGCTCGGGATCTCGAACCATTCCCCAGGCTGGAGCACGACGGGCGTCGCGGGCGTCTCACCCTTCACCCGGGCTGCCCAGGCGCTGGCATCCTGGGTGATCGGCGGAAAGGTGTTGTAATGGATGGGCAGAACGAAGCGCGGCTTGAGCAGCTTGACGGCACGGACGGCATCGTCGGGACCCATCGTGTAGTAGTCGCCGATCGGCAGGATCGCCAGGTCGAGCCCTTCCTCACCGATCAGGGCCATATCGCCGAACAGTCCGGTGTCCGCCGCGTCATACAGCTTGATCCCATCAGCACAAGTGATGAGGAAACCGCAGGGGTTTCCCCCGTTGCTTCCGTCGGGAAGCGCCGAGCCGTGGAATGCCAGGGTCAGCTTGACACGAATTCCGCTGTCGAACGTGTAGCCGCCGCCGTGCTGGAGACCGTGAAGCTTGCTCAGTCCGCGCGGGGCCTGCTGGAGCCAGGTACTGATCTCGTAATTGGAAAGGACTGTCGCGCCCGTGCGCTGCGCGATTGCCACCGCGTCGCCCACATGGTCGCCGTGACCGTGTGAGATCAGGATCAGATCGGCCGGAACTTGCTCGGCCGTTGCCGCCGCTTTGGGGTTGCCCGTGAGAAACGGATCGATCAGCACATTTTGTCCGTTCGTTTCCAGCAAGAGGCAGGAGTGACCCAACCATCGTATGCGCGTTGACATGATTCATTCTCACCTTCATCAGGACGACAGCTCCCGCACGAGACCGACTCGGGCGGAACGTGGTGCTCAGGATCTCAGGGAAGACCATTGGCTGATCTGCCCGGCCGACACCCTTACCTCGAAATCATCCTCCACGGGCAGGAGACTGGCAACCCGTTTCTCGGTCGATCCCGCGCTCCTGGCATCATGGCAGAGTCATACCCTTTTCGCCGAAGAGAGACTGACATCTGTACAGAATGCCATGCAAATTCCTGGTCGGTTTGAGCTTGCGGCTTGGCGGTCGCGTACACTTGATTTCGACTCAAGGCGTAATGCGATCGACACCAGCGTCCGGACGCTGGGGGATCGACCGGGGCCAGGGCGATGCCGTATTTTGCCGGTATGGTCCTGGTTCTTTTTTCAGCAACTTGCACCGGCCGCGAACCCCAATGGAGTCAAGGAATGGCGAACGAGCGGTTATTCGCCGATCTGGCTCTGGCCCAACGCGTGGAAGGGGCATTGGATGTTCTGGGAGTGGAGAACGCACGGTCACAGAAAAAACGGGCTCCTGAGTCCGGGGCCGAAGTGATCGAGGTCGGGGGCGGGCACGCGGTCTTCCTCGGCGCTGGTTCGCCGCTTTCGCAAGCGCAGAATCTGGGCCTTCATGGGCCGGTTGTGGGAGATGACCTGGGGCGCATGGAGCGATTCTTCCGGGATCGCGGCAGCAGAACCCAGATCGAGGTAGCCTCCCTGGCCGATCCCTCACTGCTGGCGGCACTCAGTGCCCGCGGCTATCTCATTGCCGAACAGACCCACTCGCTCGTCTGCTCGCTAAAGACCAAGCCCTTGCGTGAGCAACCAATGCATCATTCCGCGTCAACGGGCACTGTGGAGATCATCCGGGTCGGTCCTGATGAGCTGGAGCACTGGGTCGATGTCGTGCTTCGTTGTTTCTTCGAAGAACCAGAAAGCCCTCCTCCGTCGCTGCGCGAGGGAGCAATCGCCATGAGCCTGGTGCCCGGAACCACGTCTTGGCTGGCGCGCGTGGACGGTCAGCCCGCCGGTGGCGGCTTGCTGATGATCCATGATGGCCTGGCCTTGATCTGCGGGGACGGCACGCTTCCCCGCTACCGCCATCGGGGGATACAGACTCTCCTGCTCCAGGGCCGGCTGGCCCATGCGGCGGCCTCTGGCTGCGAGCTGGCCGCCATCTGTACTCAACCCGGCAGTGGCTCGCAGCGCAACGCCGAGCGGCAGGGTTTTCAAGTGGTCTATGCCCGGACGATGCTGATTCATCAATGAGCTGAGCTCGGATCTTTGGTCAGCGCCTGGGGATCATCGACGACCAGGTAATGGCCGTGGTCCGAGGTGACGATCATGACTGACTCGTCCCAGTTGCTGTGAATTTCGACCCAGCGGACCACGGTGCGAACGGCCTCCTCGCCGCTGAAGATGGCGCCGATGGCATTATCGAGGTTGTTGGCGTGGAGCGCGAAATCGACGTCGCCAGCCTCGACGAACAGGATGAAGGGCTGACCCGGATGAGCTGAGAGCACGCCGAGCGCGGCGTCGGTCATCTGGGCCAGCGTGGGCTGAGCGTTCAGGTCGGCCGCCGAGTAGGTCTCGGCGGGCACCGGGATGACTTTCTTGTACTGGCTGGGCGCGGGATCGAATCGGCCGTCGGCAGTGCGGTAGGGGAGGTGATCAAATGTCGCTGCCCCGAAGAAGCCGAACAGGCGAGCACCCGTTTGCGCGGCCTTGGCCGAGGCGCCGAGAAGTGCCTGGCCGCCGTTCGACCCGGTTTCGGTCTGCACGCAGACGTACTTGCCGCCGTTCTTGACGTCAATGGCCGCCCGGTCGGCATCGGTCAGGTAGAGGTTGCCGGGCACGGCGTTTTGGCCCTGCTTCTTCAGGTCGGAATTCCTTGCCTGGATGCCGTATCCCGTGCCGATCACGACATCCAGCCCCGGGTACAGCCGTGCCTGCCGTGCCTGCTGGATGACTCCGGGCAGTCCGAGCATGGCCCGGGCGATGTCCTGGTAATCGTCGCGCTCGACGTTCTGAACGTACATTCCGGCCGGCGAGGCATGGCAGAACGGCACGCTGGTTACCGTGCCGGCCTTCCAGCCTTGGTCCTGAAGCTCGTGGAAAAGGGTCGGGATCAGTCGGCTATCATCGGCGATGTTCAGCCCGCTGTTGTACGACTTCACCCCGCTGACCACCTCCGCGGCGCTCTGCGACGAATCGGTATAGGCGTGCAAGACCCGGCCGGCGGACTGGACGCCCGCCCGATCGACCTCGTCGGCCGATTGCCCCTTCAGGTAGCCGGGGGCCTGGTGCCCCAGTGGGCCGGGCGTCCAGGGATTGGGCCCGGCGATCTGGGCGTCGTAACCCCCTCCCAGACTGTCGGGTGGAATCGTGACGAGCTGCCGGTCCACGTTCCGAATGCTCTTGTCGTGGGTCGGGCTGGTAACGACGAAGCCATACTGGGCCGATCCGTCGGCCGTGTAATCCTGGTAGAAGAGGCCCGAGCCCTTGCCCTCGGTGTAAACTTTCCCCGAGCGGACGATGGCCGCGGCCTGGGTCGTGGGCCAGTCGAGGCCGTCGAACAAGATGATGAACACGTATTTGGCCCCTCGTGCGATCGCGTCTTTCTGCACCCGGTAGAGGTCGCTCTGGTCGGCGTAGACGGCCCGTGGGTTGACGGTGTTCTCGGGCACGACACCGTACGCGGCCCTGATCTTTTCCGCGTCACGATACCGGCTGTTCTCTCCCATCACGGAGCCAAGGTCGGCCTTGCGCCCGAAGACGTACACCCCGACCAGCCGGTTCGTGTGGCTGGTGTGGTTGGAGAAGACGCTCCCCGCCCCTTGCGAGCCGAAATGGAAGACCCGGGGCTCTTTCTCGCTCGTGGATGCGGCATACCGGGTTTGCAGCTTCTTGAGCGCGTCGGAGACCTGGACCTGAGGCGGGGCTTGAACCCAGGCCTGGACCGGCCAGCTCGCCGGGGCGAGCATGGTCCCGAGCAAGACCGGCCAGGCTCGAGATCTCGCGACGCCGCGGCGGAAATGATGGCGAACCGACCAAACGAGGACAGTCAGGGAAGACATTCCAGAGTAATCCTCCTTACCCGGGCGAGACGAGCTTGCGGGAATACTGACGCCAGAACGACGGCGCAGGGTCGGGCAGAGCGGGGTCTCGTGCCGCAGGTTGAGATCCACAGTATGCCGGCTCGATGACCAGCGGCGGCCCAGGCCACGCGGTTCTTTCAGGCCGGGTGCAATGCCCGATCCCAAGGGCTTGCATGCGGAGCCCCGACAAATCGGGTAATATGATTCTTTCCAGGTGAGCCGGTCGAGTTCAAGACGCGACGGTCATCGGGGCAACGAGTGGAGGTGGACTGGTGTATCGCGACGTGCTGGCGATCGTCCTGGCGGGAGGCCGGGGATCGCGCCTCGAGCCGCTCACCCGGGACCGCGCCAAGCCGGCGGTTCCCTTCGGCGGGATCTACCGGATCATCGACTTCACACTCTCCAACTGCATCAACTCCGACATGCGCAAGATCCTGGTGCTGACCCAGTACAAGGCCACCAGCCTGAACCGCCATATCGACCAGGGATGGAAAATCCTCTGCCGCGAGCTGGGCGAGTACATCGAGGTGATCCCTCCCCAGCAGCGAATTGCCGAGATGTGGTACCAGGGAACCGCCGACGCGATCTACCAGAATGTTTACACGATCGAGAAGGCCTCGCCCCGCGACACGATTATTCTTGCAGGTGATCATATCTACAAAATGAATTACGCAAGGATGATCGACTTTCACCGTGACAACCGGGCCGACCTGACGGTCGCCTGCCTGCCGGTACCGCGGACGCGTGCCCGGGAATTCGGCGTGCTGGGCATGGACAGCGACGGGCGGATTACCAGCTTCGTGGAGAAGCCCACCGACCCTCCGCTCATGCCCGGTCATCGCAACATCTCGCTGGCGTCCATGGGCATTTATGTCTTCAACACGGACGTGATGTACGAGCAGCTCTTTCAGGACGCCGCCAAGAAAGAGCTGAGCAGCCACGACTTTGGTAAGGACATCATCCCCGCCATGATGGCCGCGGGGATGCGGATCTTCGCCTACCCGTTTCGCGACGAGAACCGCAAGACGGCTGCCTACTGGCGCGATGTGGGCACTCTGGACTCTTATTACCAGACCACGATGGACCTGATCGCAATTGACCCGATCCTGAACCTCTACGACCAGAACTGGCCGATTCACACCTTTCAGCCGCCATACCCTCCGCCCAAGTTCGTGCACACCGACCCGGATCGCCGGGGCGCGGCGTTCAATTCGATCGTCTGCCAGGGAGCCATCGTCTCGGGAGGCCAGGTCTTCCGCAGCATCATCTCGCCGGATGTGCGGGTCAACAGCTACGCCCTGGTGGAGGACTCAATCCTGCTGGACGGCGTGGACGTCGGCCGCCATGCCCGAGTCCGCCGCGCCATCATCGACAAGGACGTGAAGATCCCTCCCGGTTTTGAGATCGGCTGGAACCGCGAGCTCGACCTTGCGCGCGGCCTGACCATCAGCCCCGACGGCCTCACCGTCGTCGCCAAGGGAGAAGACCTCGAGCGATTTGTGTGAACAAGAAATCAGCACGAGCGATCGCGACCCGAACGGCTCACAACGGCCGGGGCAGAGGAAGTCGCCGGATGCGAATTCCGCGCTCCTGAACCGAGACAAGTGCCCCAGAATAAGGTCGTCCCGGCAGGATTGAAGCACCTCCTGGATCAGATGTGCGGGCTGGTCCGGGCAGCAGAGCACGGCCGATTGCGTCGAGTCTCACCCGTATCTCTTCAGCCGGGTCTGGGCGAGTGTGAAACCCTTCAAGCTGAGCATGATGCCCGAGATCTCCGGATTCCGCTGGTCCCTCCCACGATCAGGCAGGTGCGGCTCTGGAGTCGCCCGGTTTGAGCCTATGGAAAGGAACCTCGAGAGGGGTTGTGCTCGCGGAGCTCAGAGCGGCGAAGAATCAATCCTTGATCTGGAAGATGGCCTCGATCTCCACTGCGATGCCCCCGGGCAAGGCGCCCATGCCAACGGCGCTTCGCGTGCCGATGCCGGCGTCGCCGAAGACGTCTTTCATGAGGTCCGAGAAGCCATTGATCACCTTGGGCTGGTCGCCGAAGTCCGGGGTGCAGTTGACCATTCCCAGGCTCTTGATCAGCCGCGCAACCTGATCGAGCGAGCCGAGATGGCTTCGCACGGTGGCCAGGATCGCCAGTCCGGTCTGCCTGGCTGCCGCCATGCCCGCCGGGACGTCCAGTTCGTCGCCAAGCCTGCCGGTGATCATCGTGCCATCGGAACGGAGCGGGCCATGGCCGGAGACATAGAGCATGCCGCCGACTCGCAGCGCCGTCACGTAGGTCGCGACCGGCTTGGACGCGGGGGGAAGCTCGAGCCTGAGCTCGGCCAGGCGATCTTCAGCTCCCATGAGAGTCATCCTTCCTGTTCATTCTGACTCGGTCTCTTCGTGCCGTTCACCAAGATCACATGGAGCCAAAACTAACGGCTGTCGCGGTCCAAATCAACCACGGGTTGCGAAGTGGCCAAGGCTGTTGACAGATTGAGCTTGGAGGAATAAGAGAAAGTGTGTTGGCCAGGAGGGTTGATTTTCACCAGGAAGTACCTCATGGAGGAGTCGCATGGAGGCATTTCATCCGAGCAGTCTACTTTCATTTCTTGCTACAGTTCCTGATCCTCGGAGCCGTCACGGGCGGCAACATCCCCTGTCAGCCATCCTTGCCCTGGTATGTTGCGCCATCCTGCGCGGCGCCAGGAGTTACGCAGTTATCGGTCAATGGGCGCAGGATCATGATATCACGCTGATACACCGACTCGGTTTCACTCACCGGCCTCCGAAGTCGGGAGGCATCCAGAAGGTCCTGATCGCACTGAACCTCGAGGCGTTCGAGCACGCCGTGACCAAGTGGGTCGAAGCGTTGTTGAGCCGACCGTTTGTCGCCGAGCCGTCGACACCGGAAGCCTATGCCTTGGATGGCAAATAGAGGCGCACCAGGGGTGGGTGCAACCCAACGGACTCAAGCCCATGTCTGCTGGTGAGTCGCGCTTCGCTCCACCCACTCTACGACAAGCTGCCAGCCCCGTTTTGGGGCGATGTCCGCACGATTCAGTCGGATGAATGAACCGGGTTTTACAACGATTCGGGCGCATTGGATTTCCGTGGTCTTCCGAGAAGATGGGGGGTGATGTGGGACATGTTGAACTCATGGTTCACACCATAGATTTTCGATGCTCCGTTCGAACGTGCTGTAGGATTTGGACAGTCTCGGGGCTATAATTCCTGAGCAAGAATCGGTGAAAGACGGCCGAGCTTCGGACTGGACATTTGCCCTCCCCGGTCAGGTCGTTTTCGGTTTGATTTCTGCTCGGAATCGGATAACAGATCATACGCTCGTTTCGCGTTCTCTCACGTCGGCGGACCGGGAGCCTCTGATGCGACGGGACTTGGATGATGTGATCCAGGGTTGGCCTTATGATCCGGAACCGGGCGAGGTACTGGCACGCGAGTTACGTGCTCGCGACGGGCGGAGCGTCTTGCAGATTCGTGTCGAGTTGGGTGTGCTTCAACTCGAGATCTCCGGGCGTCCCGACGGTGCACGACCGCATGGGTTTGCGACTTATCTCGATTATCTCCGCTACAGTGCGGCCAGTCGCGGACAGGCGCCAGGGGGTAAGGCTCCTCCCTGGACGATGGACCAGGAACACCGCGACGAGGCGGATCGCGAGTTCACCCAGTTCTTTCATCGCCGGATGGCCTGGCTCTCGCTCCGTCGCTACGACAAGGCAATGCTCGACGCCGACCATACCCTAGCCCTCATGGACTTCATTCGCCGCCACGGCAATGACGAAGACTACATCGCCTCTCACGAACAGTCTCGCGGCCTGGTCCAGTTCCATCGCACTCAGGCCCAGGCCCTGCTCGCGATCGAACGCAGGCGCCCCGAGGAAGCCATCGACGCCCTCCGCGAGGGCATGGAAAAGCTGGCCGCCCACCAACGCACCTGGTGGGACAACCGAGAGAACGAGTCGAGCGATTCGCCCAACCTCTCGCTCATCGAGCAACTTCGCCTGTTCGAACAGGAAGTCCGCAAGAACTACGCAGTCGAAAAGACCCTGCGCGAGCAACTCGACGAGGCGGTTGCACGCGAAGACTACGAGCAGGCGGCACGGCTCCGAGATATGATCCGCGCCCAGACGCGGGCACGACGGTGAGCAAGGTCGCCACGTTCGGCGAGCTTCACAGGTCCGAATTCTCGGTGGTCAGTGCGGCGACGCCGACGCCGGCCATTCCACGGCCGATGCCGCGAAGACAGGCCCTTCAACGCAGACGCGGCGGAGGTCGATCGTGCCAGCGGGTTGGCGGATCGGGACGACGCAACTGAAACACGCTCCGAAGCCGCATGCCATGTGGTTCTCGAGCGAAACCTCGCAGGGGATATCGAAAGGTTCGACCAGACGCGCCAGGGCCGCGAGCATGGAGGAAGGGCCGCAGCCAACGATCCGCGCAGGGCGCTCTCCCTGCTTCAGCCGGCGAGCCAAGAGTTCGGTCACGAACCCTCGGTGCCCGGCCGAACCGTCGTCGGTCGCAATCTCGACGTCGATTCCCACCTGGCGGAAATCATTGACCCCCGCCAGCAACGCGGCGGTGCGCACGCCATAGAGCAAGGTCGCCGAGGACGATGAGGAGAGCCCGACGGCCGAACCGGGGCAGGGGGGATCGAGACCTTTCGATTGCAATCCATAAGACATCTTGCCCAGCCACCACCGGCCCAGGGCCAGGAACGGCGTTTGGCCAATGCCGCCGGCGACAAAGATGACAGGGCCGGCTGGCGGTGGGCCGAAACCGTTACCCAGCGGTCCCCAGACCGATAGCTGTTCTCCTGGCCTGCGCTGAGCCAGTGCGGCGGTGCCGCGGCCAACCACGAGGTAGACGACATCCACGGCAGTGGGAGCGCCCGCGGCGTCGGTTGTCACGTCATAAAGCGCGAACGGCCGTCCCAGCAAAGGATCATCGGCGCCCTCGGCGGCTGGCCGGATCATCAGAAACTGTCCCGGAAGAATGGCCCGCGCCAGGATCGGGTCGTCCAGCCGCAACCGGTAAGTATCGCGGGCGATTGCCACGTTTTCCCGGACGGCCACCAGCCGCTGGGAGGCCCCTGCGGGAGCGTTGGGATCAGCGTTCATCCTCGCCTTCTCCAGATCGCCTGACCCCGAACACCTTGCGCGGCGGCCGCCGCGCGATCGCTGGTCGCTTCCGCGCAGGCCGACCCGAAAGCGACAGACCCGCTTCCTCCGCGATCTTCGGGTCCAGACCAATGACCCTCCGCGCCGGCCTGGCCTCCGAACTCGGCGGCTTGCCGGCATCGGCCCTGGGCCCAGGCGGCGGCATTGAAGCGGCTGGCTTCACCACCGCCGTCGGCGAAGGCTTGCGGCCAGGTGGAGACACTGGCTGACCTGGCTTGATCCTGGGACCCGCCGACGCGGAACGGTCCTGCACCGGCTTACCTGGAATGGGTTTACCCGGCATGGGTTTACCGGGCATCGGCTTACCCGGTGTGCGATCCCTTCGATTTGGTTTCTCCCGTGCCGGTAACGGAAGCAGCCGGGCGGCGCGCGGCGCGCGATCGCGGCGGGAACGCTCCTCCTCGTTGCGGCTCCGGCCGCGGGGACCACGATCCTCGCTACTCTCGGGCCGGCCGCTGGACCGCCGCGGCCCAGGCGGAGTCGAAGTCGGGCGGCTGCCGCAGTGCTCCGAAGATCGTGGAGGCGAGACCTCGATACCCGCCGCAACCTTCCGCAGCAGGTCGATCTCGCTACGAGACAGGGGGCGATGTTCTCCGGAAGAGAGTCCCTTGAGGACCACCGGGCCGATGGCGATCCGGGTCAGGCTCATGACCTTGTGCCCAAGCTTGGCCAGCATCCGGCGGATCTCGTGCTTCTTGCCCTCGGCCAGCACCAGCTCGAGCGTGGTTGCCTCACCCTGCCTACCGGCGAACCTGGCCCGCTTGGCACGAACCTTGCCATCGGAAAGCCAGATTCCTTCGGTCAGCTTGTCCAGGATCTCGCGACCAGGGGTTCCTGCCACCAGGGCGCGGTAGGTCTTTTCCACCTCGTACCGAGGATGAGCCAGTCGGTTGGCCAGCTCGCCGTCATTGGTCAGAATCATCAACCCCGTGCTGTCCTCATCGAGCCGGCCGACCGCGTAGACCCGCTCCGGGACGTCGGGCAGCAAGTCGATCACCCGGGGCCGGCCCGCGGGATCGTTGTTGGTCGAGACGTAGCCCTTAGGCTTGTTCACGGCAAAGTAGACCATCTTCTCGAGACGGACCCGTTCGCCATCCACTGCGATCGCCGCGCCCTCGGAATTGACCCGCGTGCCGAGCTCACGGACGACCTTGCCATCGACAGTGACCCGGCCCTGGAGGATGTATTCCTCGCAGTCCCTGCGTGAGCCAAGCCCCGCGTGTGCCAGGATCTTCTGAAGCCGCTCCGGCTTGCCGCTTTCCGACTCAGGTTCGTACCCGGAAACGCCCGGTTTCGACCGTTCCGGCTGCGCTCGCGAACGGCCCGGGCCCGGTGTCTTCGCTCCCATCTCCCGGCGCCGGGGTGGCGGCCCTCCAGATCCCGGCACCGCCCGTTTTCTGGGCCCCGTCCCTGGCCCCGATTTCGACGACGGCCGGTGATTCTTCTTCGAAGGACGGTGATCCTCCCGCCGGGAGGAGTTCTGACGAGCCATGATGATCTGCTCCCTGACTGAGCCTGGCAGCGGCCGGACTACCGATGCCGGCAAAATCGTTGCGAGTCAACGCTGCTCTGTCGAAAACCCATTCCAGACGGTCGATCCTAGACAGGAACCCCCCTTCGTAAGGGGGAGAGAAATACCGTCCCCCCTTGCAAAGGGGGGGATTCATGGGGTTCCGACGGGTTTTCGACAGAGTGAGTCAACGCCGTTTGTTTCAAACAACTATCCATCTTAGGCTCCAGCCCCTCCCTTGCCCAGTAGCCCTCTCTTGGACACGCTCTTCGCAGGTTGCTGCTGTGACAGGCAGTGCAACGTGCCCAAGCCGAGGACGAGATCAACGCAGTGGATGCCGATGACCTGCCGGTCGGGGAAAAGCTCGGCCAGGGTGTTCAGGGCAATCCGATCGGCGGGGTCGTTGAAGGTGGGAACCAGAACGAGGCCGTTGGCGATGTAGAAGTTGGCATAGCTGGCGGGCAGGCGCTGGCCGTCGAAGACGACCGGGACGGGCATGGGCAAGGTCACGACGCGAAGCGACTGGCCGTCCTGATCGCGTGCCGACTGGAGCCGCTGGAGATTGTCCGCGAGCGGCTCGTGGTTGGGGTCGTCAGCGCGAGGCTCGACCACGGTCACGACGGTCCGCGGATCAACGAACCGGGCGAGGTCGTCCACGTGGCCGTGCGTGTCGTCGCCAGCAATGCCCCGGCCCAGCCAGATGACGTGGCGGACGCCCAGATAGTCGGCGAACACTTTCTCCAGGCCTGGGCGGTCGAGGCCCGGATTGCGGCACTGGACCGCGCTCAGCAGGCACTCCTCGGTGGTCAGTAGGCTGCCCCGGCCGTTGACGTCGATGGCGCCTCCTTCGAGCACCACGCGAACCGGCTCCCCTTCCGGCTCGACTCGGGGAACCCAGCGGTGCAGACGTAGCTTCCGCGCGATCCGCCGTGGAATGTGCTTGTCCTTGAGGTGGTCGTCATACTTGGCCCAGGCGTTGAATTTCCAGTCGATCAGCCCGATGGGCTCGGCGGGTGATTCCTCTGACGAAACCGAACCCGCTGCCTGGTCCCTGATCACGAATGTCGGGCCCGAGTCGCGAAGCCAGACCCGGTCGGTTTCCGCCTTGAAGAACTGCACTCGCTCGAGCTCTACCCCCGCGCGGTCGAGGAGGTCGGCAACCCTGCGCTTCATCGTGCCACCGGCGGCCACAATGCACACGGTCTCGACGCGGCTGAGATGGCGGACGATCTCGGTGTAGACCCAGGGAACGGGCGCGAACTTCCCAGGCCAGTCGTTGCGGTTGTGGGGCCAGGCGATCCAGGTCGCTTCGTGCGGCTCCCATTCGGCGGGCATGCGGTAACCAAGCTGGGCGGGCGTCATGGAGAACCGTTCCTTCACGCGTTCCAGTCCGGAAACGCGGCGAGGTAGTCGGGTGAAACCCTGCTCAGCCAGACGAAATGCTTGTCGATCCGCCTGGGGACAAGCACCTGCGAGCCAACTACCCCGCAGATCATGCCCACCGGCAAAAGGACGATCCCCGCATTCAGGGCGATCGGCCGAAGAGAGTCGAAGAGCGTCTCCGCAGCCATGATCGATCCCAGCCCCGTGAGCGCTACGAGCCAGCCCAGGGCGATGGCCCGCGCCCGGTTCCTGCGGTGGCGAGGACAAAGGCCCACCGTGACTCGCGCCCGCCATCGCACAAAGACGTAAACAAGTGCATATAATATAGGGCTGATCAAGAACGTCAGGGCCCAGACTGGCTTGTGCCACGACAGAGAACGACTGAACCGATACCCTCTCGCCGGGGCGGCACACTTCAGACATCGATCGGGTAGTTCGGCTCCCTTGCGCACCACCAGCATTTTCCCATCGCGCCAGGCATCGCTGGAAGAATCGAGGTGTCGATCCTTCACCAGGACATCGGCCTTCGGAGCCGCATACGGATTGTCGTCGTCGATCACGGTCGCGCCCTCCACTTGCGGAACACCCGAGAAACGGATTTCAAACCTCAATGTGAACAACTCGGAGCTTTCAATGCCTTCACTCGGAATCCAGGAACCGCTGCGTGATTGGAGCGTACGCGTCGATCCGGCGGTCGCGGAGGAACGGCCAGTTGCGGCGGGTTTCTTCCTGAAGCCTGGGATCGCAATCGGCGACGACGATCTCCTCGGTGTCCTGGCCGGCCTTGGCGATGATCCGGCCGAACGGATCGGCCAGGAATGAGCTTCCCCAGAATTCGATTCCGCCCTCGGCGGGACCCTCGTGGCCGATCCGGTTGACCGCGGCCACGTAGATACCGTTGGCGATCGCATGGGCGCGCTGGATCGTCTCCCAGGCACTCGCCTGGGCCGCGCCGAACTCGGCCTTCTCGGACGGGTGCCAGCCGATCGCCGTGGGATAGAAGAGGATCTCCGCTCCCTTCAGCGCTGTCAACCGGGCGGCCTCCGGATACCACTGGTCCCAGCAAACGAGAGTTCCCACGCGGGCGAACGTTGTTGGGAACGTCTGGAAACCGAGATCACCGGGCGTGAAGTAGTACTTCTCGTAATACAGCGGATCATCGGGTATGTGCATCTTGCGGTAACGGCCGCGGAGCGTGCCATCGGCGTCGAGGACAATCGCCGTGTTGTGATAGACGCCCACCGCGCGCCTCTCGAAGATCGAGCCCACCACCACCATGCCCGCTTCCCTCGCGACTCTGGCCAGTGCCTCGGTCGTCGGCCCTGGAATCGGCTCGGCCAGATCGAACCGCGCGGCCTCCTCCACCTGGCAAAAGTACTCGGTCCGGAACAATTCGGGCAGACAAGCCACCTGCGCTCCCTTGGCTCCCGCCTGACGGAGCATCGCGCAGGCGCGGCGCAGGTTGTCCTCGGGATCGGTCGAGCACCGCATCTGAATCAGGGCCACGCGAAACGGGCGAGACCTCCCGCTCATCTTCGGACCATCCTTCGAGTGAGAGGACCATCACCGGCACAATCAGCTCCATCGGACATGCACCCTATCGTAACCGGGGTCGGAACCGGCTACGAGAGATCGTGGGGGCGTTTCTTCTGTCAAACCGCAATAGAAAAGTCCGGTAGTTCCCTGCAATAGAAATGTCCGGTCGTGGCGGAGAGTGCGCCCCCATCCGGGAACGAAGTCGGAAGCACAAACCGAACGTCGAACATACACCGAGGAGACGCCCGAGATCATCCGTTTCCGGGTCGTGATAGGCGGTTTCAGTCAGCATCACCTTGGGGACCAGTGGGTATCAGCCCAGCGGTGGCGGCGCCATTTGTCGACCACGCCCAGGGATCGAGCCAAGTCGCCGGCTGGGCTCGCGACCGCTCCATGGCTGCGGGGCGAATCGATTGGCTGTCCGAGCCCGGGCCGATGTCCCAGCGAGCATCCACCGAACCTCACCGTGGAACTGCTCGCACAGCGCGTCGGTCGCCCCGAAGAGAGGCTCAGCCGCCTCACCGAGGCGTATAGATCCAGTTGATCAACAGACGACCCGCATCCGAAGCATTTGTAGATATGTCATCCCAGATTTGCGGAGACGCCGCGGGTCGATGGCGCGGCAGAGTGGTGGACCGGACACGGGCCGCGCATCTGATTCCCGGAGCTCACGCGGGCCACGAAGCCGATGAGGTCCAGGACGTCAGCCAGGGCGATCCTGGCTCGGACTTCGGCAAAGTGAAAGTCCGGCTTGGCGGCGGTTCTCAGGGCCGAGCGACACGAGGTCGGAGTCTCAACGAGATGCGCGGTTGAGCCCCTGTGGGGACGGAAAAGAGAAGAGGAACCCGTATGTAAGGACCATCTCGCGGCTTTCAGGGCTTGGCCTTTCGACCTTGGGGATCGGCGTCCGTTCAATCAATCCTTGACCTTCCGCCCACCTCATCCCGCGCTGCACGCTCCGGGCAAAGCCGTTCTTGGTGCTGTTTGACCAGTTCGCCATCATCTCGTGGTAGAGCCGCCACGCTTCCTGCTCATCGGGGGGTGAGCGTCTTTCGAGTGGGTAAACGGCTACGCGGCGCTCCGGCGGTTGGCCCAGAACGCATCCCATTGTCCCTTCTCACTCAAGAGCAGGGCTCGCAGATGGCCGACCGCATCGGCCCCCTCATGACCCCACCGCATCCCCGAC
>JAFAHT010000375.1 GCA_019237095.1 Planctomycetaceae bacterium | reverse complement strand
ATCAAACTATCGTGACGGCCCGACCGCGACGCCGTGATGTGCGGCGATCCGCGAGGAAACGAAACGGGGGACGCAGCTAGAATCAATAACTCGCTGCGTCCCCCGTTCCGTTTCCCGTCAGCTGCGTCCCCGTTTCCACGTCCGAGACTCCTATCCCGCAGCGGCAAGGGAGCGGACTGTCGGCACCTCGTCAGCGCGTAGCGGCTCGATGTCCGATTCCTTGACCGCGACCACGGAAAGGGATTCGCCGATGGCGTTGAAGACCTCCAGCACGACGCCCGGCTCACTGCCGGAGGGGTGGGGGACGCGGTCCACGAGCACGGCCACGTCCCCTCTCATGAGGCGGTGATCCGCGACGTCCCGTCGCAAGGCCACCCGCTGGTACAGTTCGGGCTTCAGGGGCGTGGGTTCCTCCAGGGTTTCACGGTTACGAAGTGAAACGATCCGTCGGCATGCCAGCGGATCCAGACCGTCACGACGGCCAGCGATTGCCCGCCGGGCCGACCAGGCTCCCCTCGAGCCGGAAAAAGGTCCCATACTCGTTGCTTCCATCCTCGCTCCCCTCGGCTCCGATTGCCAGGGCTCGGAATCGCGGCCATGAGCCATGAGCGCGTCCGCGTCCGGGTTGCTCTGGTCGAACCCCGCCTGGGCCATGGAAACGAAACAGGGACGCAGCTAGAATCAATAACTAGCTGCGTCCCCGTTTCCACGTCGACAATCTCGTTGGTCTGAGTGCATGCGAGTATTTTCCGAGCCAGGACCTTTCGTTTCTCGTCCATGACGCAAACGGTGATAGACTTCTTGTGAAGGTCGACGCCGATGAAGTTCATTGCAGGGCTCCGAGTCTGGGTAAACGGGGTAATGGGCAAAATTCCTCAAGCCTTACCCAGGTTCAGAGGTTCCGCAAACCGTCGCGTCGACCTTCACCTCCCTCTCATAGCCTCGATTGGGCGGATAAGTTGGTGGCGGGCAGGGTGTGGCTGGGAGGTGGTGGCGAGTGGCGGGAGAACAGTGGTCAGTGGCACGTGAGCACTGGCCAGTAGTCAGTGGCCAGTGAATGCGAAGCGGGGGAGATCGCGGTGATAGAGAAGCGCCAGGACCGCCACCAATTGTTTTTCGGGCATTGACGGCTGCCGGAACTCCCGTTTTCTCTACTTTTCTCTACCACACGCCCGTCCAGTACAAGTGAAAAGCGGCATCGACGGCGGACCCCGACGATCCACCGAGGTACTGCTCAACGAACAATCTCTGCCGGCGCACCAAATCCGATAGGAAAGAAAACACGCGTCAACCGCAACTTTGCAGCATGCCAGTGCGAGGCCCGACCAGGACGAACTGCAAGGACGATGCGTTGTTCCCGCGGCCGCCCAGTCTTGACCTTGTCGCCGGGACTGTCACAATTGGCATGCAAGCAGATTTGGCATGCAAGCAGATGAGGTACGTGGCTGGTATGAACCGGGAGCGTCTCGGCGCGGCGTTCGGGAGCTTAGAGCTGTTGCACATCGCGGATAGCTCATGCGGAGGCGACTCACGGCTCAGGCCTGATGAGGGAGCGACGTGATGACCGGGAGCAAGACATCGAAGCCATGGACTTGCAGCGTGCTCTTCCTATTTTCCTGGCTCCTGTGCATGGCTGCCACGACCCGGGGTGATACGATCACGTTGAAGAACGGCATGGTCTATCTGAGCCAGGGAGCACCCGAGAAGGACGCCACCCTGGTTTACATCTGGGACGGCCTGAAGAAGACCGTGATCCGCGACTCGAAGATCGCGCAGGTCGTCGGTGATAACACCTACCGGACAGGTGAGAAGTTCCAGCTCGTTCAGCCGCTGGTGGTGCACGCCGGGTCGATGCCCAGGGAAGTGCTCAGCGTCCAGGCCGGCCCATGGAACGACAAGGGGCGAAGGCCGTTCCGCTACGTCGGCTCGAGGTCACCCCGGCCGACCTCCATGGAGCAGGCCATCATTGAGATTGGTCCCCACGTGGTGAAGTATCGCGGCGTGGATGGATTCTGGCTCGGCCAGATGGCGACCACACAAGTTCCGCGGCCGGTGGTGACTGGCCTGCTGGCCCGCGTCGAGCAGCAGGACCAGGCCGAGCGCGAACGCGTTGTCCGCTTCCTGATGGATGCAGGCTACTATCCGGAGGCCCGGCAAGAGCTCGACCGGATCATTCATGATTTTCCAAAGACCGACCTGAGTGAGCGAGCCGCCGGGGCGAAGACTTACATCATCCAGGCCCAGGCCACCCAGCGCCGCGCCGAGATCGAGGTTCGCCGCAAAGCCCAGCAGTACCGCCAGGCGTCGTCGATGCTCAGGGGTTTCACGGAGAAAGAGATCGCCACCGAGCTCTTGATCGAGATCCGCGATGTGATCCGCCGCGACGACGAGCGGCGGGCCGCCGATCTTGCCCTGGCCACCGACCTCCGCAAGCTCGAAGGAAAATTGCCCGCGACGGAGCGTGGGACCTGGAAGAAACGAACCGCCGAGGCCATGAAGGCCATCGAACAGGCGCCCGACGCCATCCGCGATCGGTTTCTCGCCTGGCGCAAGGCTCGTCCTGGAGGCGGCACCAGCGAACTTTATCAGTTTGCCCTGGCGATGTCGGGATACGTGTTGGGCAGCGACGCCGCGGTCTCCGAGCTGAGCGTGGCCGACACCCTGTGGCAGGCGCGCGACCTGGTGCACGATTACCTGGCCGGAGCAGCGGCCACGGGGCGCGAGAACATTCTGGCCAAGCTCGAAGAGCTCAACTGGCCCGCCGAGGAGGTCGCCTCCGAGGGCTTCAGGAAGCTCGACCTCGTCACCCGGATGATTCAGCTCATGCCGCCTCCCCTCTGTGACCCCGCCGAGGAGGCGGAGAAAACCATGACCCACAAGCTGCTGGAGCAAGCGGACGAGGAGCCCACGGAATATGCCGTTCGCCTGCCTCCCGAGTACCACCCGCTTCGTTCCTATCCCGCGATCGTCGCGCTGCACTCCGGGCAAGGGCCGCAATCGGCTATCGAGATCTGGGCGGCTGAGGCGGCCCGCCGAGGTTACGTCGTGATCGCGCCGGAGTACAACGTGGCTGGCCAGCCACCCGACTACCGGTATACAGCCAGCGAGCACGCCGCGGTCGAGCTGGCGCTCCGTGATGCGCGGCGGCGGTACGCGATCGACAGCGACCGGGTCTTCGTCGCCAGTCAGCTCACCGGGGGAAACATGGCCTGGGACATGGCGCTGGGTCATCCCGACCTCTTCGCCGGCGCGGTCGTCGTCTCCGGCTTTCCCGCCAAGTACGTTCCTCGCTACCTGCCCCACCACGAGCGTCTGCCGCTCTACTTCGTGATCGGCGACCTGGCGCCTGCCTCCAGCGAGGTCATCTTCGGCACCTACCTGAAGCCCTTAATCCTCAAGTCCTGGGATGTTACCTACGTGGAGTATCACCACCGCGGCCTCGAAGAGTTCCCCGAAGAGATCCCCACGTTCTTCGACTGGATGGACCGGCACCGCCGCGACCCTGCTCCCAAGTCGTTCGATGCCGTGACGGCACGTACCTGCGATGGCCGGTTCTACGGCGTGGTCGTCCAGGAGTTCTCGCCGGGCCGGTCCACGGCTCCAGAGGCCGTCGAGATGCTCGGCCAGAACCTCAGCCCCGCAACCCTCAAGATGAAGAGCAGCAGCCAGGGCAACCTGATCAACCTCAAGGTGGGCGGGATCAATCGACTCGACGTGTGGGTCAGCCCCAGGCTGATCGATTTCAAGCGAAAGCTGGAAGTTCGAATCAACGACAGGCCACGCTACAAAGGCTCGGCCAAGCTCACACTCGATCCTTTTCTCGAGGACCTTCGCCTGCGCGGTGACCGCCAGCAAGTGTACTGGCTGAAGGTGCAGGCCGGCTGATTTCGAATGCGGAATTCGGAATGCGGAATGGGGAAAGCGGAATCGGCAACGCGGAGTGGGGGATCGCGGAGTGCGGAACGGGAAAAGTCGCCGGAATTCCGAATCGCCCATTCCGAATTCAGAGCTAAGAGCTCATCATTCCGAATTCCAAATTCCGAGTTAATATAGGAGTTACGCAGTTGTACAGTTTTTGTACAGGAGATGGACGAGATCGGCCTTGCCGCGCAAGTGCCATCTTGCCCATATTCCGGCGCAATCGGCCGATTTTCTGTACGTTCGTCGACTAGCTGCGTAACTCCTATCGGCATTCCAAATTCCGCATTCTATCGGAGCACCATGGTGGATCCTCAAACCCCAGAATGGGTTCGTGATGCCGTCTTTTACCAGATCTTCCCCGATCGGTTCGCGCGGAGCGTGGCGGTTCCCAAACCCAGGCACCTGGACGAGTGGGGCGCGGCGCCGACGTATCACGGCTACCAGGGGGGCGACCTGATCGGTGTGGTCGAGCACCTCGACTATCTCCAGGATCTGGGAATCAACGCCATCTACTTCACCCCGGTGTTCCAGTCGGCCTCCAACCATCGCTATCACACGCACGATTACGAGAAGGTCGACCCGATGCTCGGCGGCAACGTGGCCCTCCGCCGGCTCATCGACGAAGCTCATGCGCGGGGGATCCGGGTGGTGCTCGACGGCGTGTTCAACCACGCCAGCCGAGGGTTTTTTCAGTTCCACGACATCATGGAAAACGGGCCCGACTCGGCCTACCTCGACTGGTTCCACATTAGCGGGTTTCCCCTCAACGCCTATGACATGGACAAGAAGCCCAACTACGGGGCGTGGTGGGGCCTGCCGGCATTGCCCAAGTTCAACACCGGCAGCCCCGAGGTGCGCGAGTTCCTCTGGAATGTCGGTCGCGAGTGGATCGACTTCGGCATCGACGGCTGGCGGCTCGACGTGCCCGACGAGATCAACGACGATTCGTTCTGGCGCGAGTTTCGGCGGCGGGTCAAGGCCGGCAACCCAGACGCCTATATCGTGGGCGAGGTCTGGACCGACGCGGTTCGCTGGCTCAAGGGTGATATGTGGGACGCCGTGATGAACTATCGTCTCACCCGGGCCTGTATCGCGTACTTCATCGGCACCGAGGTCGATGAAAACGAGCTGCGTCAGACCAGCCTGTACCCGCCCGGGCCGCCAGGTGGACAGGCCTTCGGCAAGGCCATCGAGCGGCTGATCGGGCTATATGCTCCCGCGACCACGGCCGTGATGCTCAACCTGCTGGGCAGCCATGATATGCCCCGGTTCTTGACACTGGCCCGGGCTGATCGCTCGGCCCTGCGGCTGGCGACTGTCTTCCAGATGACCTATCCGGGCGCCCCGTCCATCTATTATGGCGACGAGATCGGCATGCAAGGAGGACATGACCCGGCCAACCGCGGCGCCTTTCTATGGCACCGGACCGAGACCTGGGACACAGAGCTGCTCCATGAATACCAGCGCCTGATCGCGCTGCGACGGGCTCGCCCCACGCTGCGGCGTGGCACCTACAAGATCGTGGCCGCGGCGGCTGAACTCTTCGCCCATGCCCGGCAGCTCGGCGATGAGACCTTGATCGTCGTCTTCAACACCGCCCGCTCCAGCAGCCGCATCGAGCTGAACGTCAACGGCCTGGTCGCCGAGGGCACCGTCCTGGAAGACGTCTGGACGCGCCAGGGCGGTCGGGTGGAGGGTGGCAAGTTCCGGATCGAGCTCGCGCCGCGCTCGAGTTTGATCCTGGCAACGTCTCATGGCTCATGATCCGATCCCTCCCAGAACAACCGGGCCGATCGCGATGAACGTGCACCGCGTTCCGCCGCCCTGGCGGCTTCCCGAAGGAGTGAACGTGTCGCTCTGGGTGTACGTGCATACTGCGCGCCTGGCCGTCGAGGAGGATGCGTACTTTGCCGGACACCCTTTGTTCGAGGAGGACGCGCGGATCCTTGACGCTCATTTCACGACACCCGGCCGCCTGGTCGACCTGGGCTGCGGCGCAGGGCGCCACGCCCTGCACTTCGCCGGCAGGGGATTCTCCGTCGTCGCCATCGACCTCTCGCGGCCGATGCTCGAGACCGTGCAGCGGAAGGCGCTCGAAGTCGAGGAGGGTTCGTCGCTGCTACCCTTGCAGGCGAACCTCTGCCGCCTGGGCTGTCTTGCCGATTGGTCGTTTGACTACGGGCTGTCGATGTTCAGCACACTGGGCATGATCCGCAGCCGGGCCGCCCGCAAGAAGTCCCTTGGCGAGGCGGCCCGCATCCTCCGCCCCGGCGGACGGCTAGCCCTGCACGTGCATAACTTCTGGCTCAATTTTCGCGACTCGCAAGGCCGTCTCTGGCTGCTGGGCCAGCTCGGCCGGGCCTTGCGTCTTCAGGCTGATGTGGGCGACCGCCGGATGACCTACCGGGGCATCCACGGCATGGAAGTCCACCTCTATCGCTGGGGCGAGCTGAAGCGCGAGCTGCGCGGCGCCGGGTTAAGGATCGACGAGGTCGTTCCCCTCGAGGACGTGTCTTACCAGCCGATCCACCGTCCCTGGCTTCTCCCCAGCCTTCGCGCCGGCGGCTGGATCGTCTTTGCGCGCAAACCGTGAGCAATCAGGTCGGGCTCGAGGCCGATCCGGGTCGTCATAGCCCCAATTCATCCCTTACCGCGGTGAACGCCTCGATCGCGAATTCCAGATCCTCGCGACTGTGGGCGGCAGAGACCTGGACGCGAACGCGGGCCTTGCCCGAGCGCATGGCGTCGAAACCCTTTGCGCAGCACCTTGATGAGCACGTCGTTGAAGCCGATCCTGGGAACCGGCACGTTGTCGAGCCACAGTCCGAGCTTGGCCTCTTTTTTTCACGAGGGCCAGCATCGTCTCCATGAGGGAGATCTCCGAGGGCTGATGCGTATCCGAAAAGCAACGAGTGCTGCCGCACCAATCCCTGAAGGGTAACGGCGGGGTGGCCGACCCGCAATGTCCCAGAGCAGACCGTCGCCGGAGGAAGCCGGCTGCTCCAGCAGGTTTGTGGGAGACGGACGATCCCGCGCGCTGGGTTGCTCCCGCCGCCGATCCAGTTCTTTCCCTATGGCGGCCGATCGGTTGAGCACTCAGAATGGTGGAATACAGCAACAGCGGCCAGGCAGAGCTGGCCTCGAAATCGAGCCGGCAAGGGAGGCTGCGATGACGATCGACCGTGCGACGCTCGAGCAGTTGGTTCGGGACATCTTCAGGGCAGCCGGAAGCCATCATCACGAGGCGGAACGGATTGCCCACTACCTGGTCGAGGCCAACCTCGTGGGGCATGACTCGCACGGGGTGATCCAGGTTTCTCGGTACGTCGAGCGCGTTCGGGCAGGGCAGCTCGTCCCCAACCAGACGGTCGAGATCGTCAGCGAGAACGAGGTTCTGGCCGTGCTCGACGGCCGGCTCGGGTTCGGCCAGTTGATCGGTGCAGAGGCCATGCGCATCGCCCTGGACAAGTGCGCCAAGTTCGGTCTGTCGCTGGTGGCTCTGCGGAACGCGGGGCATCTGGGACGGATTGGTGACTGGGCCGAGATGGCTGCACGGGCAGGGAAGGTCGCGATCCTCTTCGTGAATACCAGCGGCGGGGGCATCCTGGTCGCTCCGCACGGCGGAACCGAGCGCAGGCTGTCCGCCAACCCCATCGCCGCGGGAGTGCCAGTCCCCGGCGGCCCGCCGATCATCCTCGACATCTCGACCTGCACGATCGCCGAAGGGAAGATCCGGGTCGCGGCCAACCAAGGCGCGAACGTCCCCGCGGGCTGTCTGCTGGACGGCCAGGGGCGGCCGACCACCGACCCCCAGGCTTTCTATGCGTCGCCCCCCGGCGCCATTCTTCCCCTTGGCGGACACAAGGGATTCGCGCTCGGAGTGATTGTCGAGGTCCTGGCCGGCGCACTCTCGGGAGGCTCGTGCAGCCGGTCCGGAACCAAGGCCGTGTCCAATAACTTGCTGGCGATCGTCATCGACCCGCCGCGGCTGCGCGCCAGGGCCGCCTTCGACCAGGACCTGGCCGATTTCACCGCCTGGGTGAAGAGCGCCAGGACGGTCGCGCCGGATGGAGAGATCCTCATGCCCGGCGAGCCCGAGCACCGGTCCAGGATCGAGAGGCTGCGGAACGGCATACCGCTGGACGCGACAACCTGGAAGCAACTGGAGTCGGTTGCCCGGAGCCTGGGGATCCCCGGACATGATGTCTGAGCGAGTGGCCTGATGAATTCTTTGTCAAGGAATAAATGTCTGGATCGTCTCCGCGGGGGCGAGACCTGGGATATTCTGGTCATCGGCGGCGGTGCGACCGGCCTGGGAACAGCCGTTGACGCCGCGTCGCGCGGCTATCGCACTCTCCTGCTCGAGGCGCGCGATTTCGCCCATGGGACCTCGAGCCACAGCACCAAGCTGATCCATGGCGGGGTTCGCTACCTGGCCCAGGTGAACATCCCGCTGGTACGCGAGGCACTCCATGAACGAGGACTCTTGCTCCAGAACGCACCGCATCTGGTCCATTGTCGCGACTTCGTGGTCCCGGCCTATCATTACTGGCAATTGCCGTACTACGGCATGGGGCTCTGGCTCTACGACCGGTTGGCGGGCGAGCTGAGCCTGGGCCGATCGCGGTGGATCTCACGCACCGAGACCCTGACCCGCGTTCCCACGATGCGATCCCAAGGTTTGCGCGGCGGAATTCTCTACACCGACGGCCAGTTCGATGACGCCCGGCTGGCCATCGTTCTGGCCCGCACCCTGGCCGATCTGGGCGGCTGTGCGCTCAACGACTTGCCGGTCACGGCCCTGGCCCGCCAGGGCGGCCGGCTTGCCGGCGCGACAGCACGCGACCTCGAGACAGGCGAGGAGTTCGCCGTGACCGCAAGGGCCGTGGTGAATGCCTCGGGCGTCAACGCCGACGAGATCCGGCGGCTGGATGAGCCAGGTGCGCCGAACTTGATCGCGCCCAGCCAGGGCGCCCACATCGTGCTCGACCGCTCGTTCCTGCCGGGCGAGACCGCCGTCGTGGTGCCGAAGACCGACGACAGACGGGTCCTGTTCGCGATCCCCTGGAGCGGCCGGGTACTCGTCGGCACCACGGACACCGCGATGGCAACTCTGCCACTCGAGCCCCGGCCGCTCGAGGGCGAACTGGATTACCTGCTCGACCACGCGCGCAGGTACCTCGAGAAAGCCCCCGCCCGGGCCGACATCAAGAGTGCCTTCGCCGGCCTGCGCCCCCTGATACGGCCCGCCGGCGCCAAGGGCATCGCGGCATCCCGGCTATCGCGGGAACATGTCATCACCGTCTCGGATTCGGGCCTGGTGACGGTCACAGGTGGGAAGTGGACGACCTATCGCGTGATGGGACGGGACGCAGTCGACCACGCGGCGCGGGTGGGCAAACTTCCCGGCCGTCCCTCCGCGACAGCGTCATTGAGGTTGCACGGCTGGTGTCTGCCGACCGATGACCAGCCACGGCCCCTCGCACCCTACGGTTCCGATCTCTCGGAGCTGAACGAGCTGATTCGCGAACGCCCTGACCTGGGCGCGCCGCTCCACCCCGCCCTGCCCTACGTCGCCGCTGAGGTCATCTGGGCCGCCCGCCACGAGGCGGCTCGCATGCTCGAGGACGTACTTGCCCGCCGCACCCGCGCCCTCTTCCTCGACGCCCGCGCCAGCCTGGAGGCCGCACCACGCGTCGCAGCCCTGCTCGCCGGGGAACTCGGTCGCGATGAGGCCTGGCAAGCCGACCAGGTTGCCCGATTCAAGACTTTGTCGGAACGCTACCTGGTGAAAGATGGATGACGGTTTGGAGACGCAACCGTCTGGCTCGCGGCTCCATGCCTCGAGCGTAGGCGAATCGCGCTGGAGCTCGGCCCAGGGCGCGGTATCAGCGTGTGCTCGAGGCCGATCTTCGCTGATCGACTTGGTGACCTTGCTCATACTCACTCCTACCGCTTGCCGCTCATCGCCAGAAGCAGTCCATCGGGTCGTTGGCGACGAACTCGAGCGCATCGAGGAGGGAGAGGACCATCCCTCCAAGCGGGCCGACGGGGAGCCAGCGTTCGCGGAAGGGGCTCCAGTAAAGCACCTCGAACCGGTCGCCGGTGCCCCGGGGGCGCAGCCGCGCAATCGGCATGCCGGAGTCCTGATGCAGCAGCGTGTAGCCATGAGCGTCTTTGCGAACGGCCACGCCGCCGCCCTGTTCCACGTTGAACGCCTCGATCCGGCTCTGGACGAAGTCCAGAACCACTGCCCTGCCCTCGTCGAGCGTGCGGCCCGACGACGAGGCCGGGCTGCGCCTGGCTCGTGGACTGGTCGGCTTCTTCGACTTCATCGATGGCTCCCGGTTCGCGTCTGCAGCAGCATATCGAGGAGGCTCAGCCCCCCGTTCGAGGACAGGATGTCGAATATCATAACCAATCGGGGTCGGAAGCGGAATGAAGCGAGCCCCGCGCTCGGCCCGGTCCGGCGGCGACTCGACGATCTCGCTCCGGACGTTCGCAGCGCCGCCGAAGCGATGATCAAGGCCATCTTCAAGTCCGACCCGTGATCAGGTCCCTGGCGCGAAGGACCAGGAGCTTTGGCCACGCACCTTCGTCCGGGATCAATAGGGGAGCTGGGACATCAGCTTGCGCTTCCCGATGAGAATTCTCAACCAACCTCTGGTTCGAGTAAGCGGCCCTCCTGCGCCCATTCCTGACGCCAAGGTTCATCCTATACCCCTCGGGGGAGTGCGTGGAATCTTAGCCTCCGTTTTGCTTGCGGCGTGGTCAAGGCGTTTCTGGAACCCCTATCCACCCTATCTATCCTAGTCGATGGCGCGTGGCCAAGACATGCATCATCCTGATTTTACGACAGGATCGACCGCTCCTTGAAAGCGGCTCTGCAACCTGTTTTCTTCTTGAACGCATCAACTCGATCACGGCGGGTTCGTTCTCTCGGATGCAACCCGATCAAGGCGTCCCGTCAGGGCCTTCCTTTTGGTGCCCCATGCGAATGCTCTTCGCCCCGATCCGCTGTGACTTTGAGAGCTCCAGTGGCTCGGCGTTGGCGACGAGAGAGAGGCTGGGGGCGACAGGATGACGCTCAAGCCCAATTCGTCCCGCCGAGGCGAACGCTCCCTGAATCCGAGCGAGTCGGGGAGCTCCGGGCCTTGGAAGAAGCAAGGAAGATGTGCATGCCGAGTTCGGAACTCCTGCGGAACTCCAAGGGAAATGCGTATGCTGTCCCCGGAACTCCAAACAGCTCGGAAAAAAGCCGAATCACACTCCGAGTCTCCGATCAGGGAGCAAGGTAAGTATTTATTGTTGGAGTCGGCGTAGGCATCGGTATTGGAGTAGGTGTTGGTGTCGGCGTCGGCGTTGAAGTAGGCGTCGGCGTCGGAGTAGGCGTTGGTGTCGGCGTCGGCGTTGAAGTAGGTGTCGGCGTCGGCGTTGGAGTAGGCGCCGGTGTAGACGTCGGCGAGATGACGCTCGAGGCCTTGATGAACATCTGCGCGACCTGCTCGCGACTGACATGAGATGACTTTCATAGAATACAGAGGCCTGAGCCCGAGCGATTGGCGTGATACCATGATACCTATCTCGAGTGTGACCATTCCACCTGGTTGAGACGTCTGCCGGCTGCGCGGGCACGTCGAAAATGGTCTAGCCAAGAATCGGCCCGATGATAATCTCTGCTCCGAGGCAAGTCATTTGCGGACTGGAGCGTGTCATAGGTCATCTACGCTCAGTGAGTGCGCTGTCACATGTCGCCTCGTACTGGTTACCGCCTTTCATTTCTTGGGAAGCAGATAATCTGGAAGATTGGCAAGAGCACCGAAAGGAAATCTTCCTGCCGGAGCTAGCGGGGCTGTCGATGCAAGCGCGGGATGATTCGATGCGCTACGCGAGCCAAAGAGGAGGCGCGCTGTGGTGTTGAAGTCGAAGCGGGAGACGCGGCGACAGAACCGCCCGGTGATGGAGGCTCTCGAGGGGCGGATCGTCCTCTCGACGTTTCACGCGACCACCGTGACCCAGTTGCAGGCGGACATCGCGGCCGTCAACAACACCTCGGGGCCGAACACGATCCTCCTGAAACCAGGCGTCTACTTGATGACCTCGGCACTGCAGATCCAGAACGCGGGCAGTCTGACGATCAGCCCGAGTTCCACCAGCTCGCCAACCAGCCTGGTCGGTTCCGTCGTGGACAGGGTCCTGGAAATCGACGGCGGCAGCGTGACCCTCTCGGGCTTGCGGATTGATGGCGGTGGGGGGTTGCGCAGGGGGGCGGCATTCTGGCCCAGAACGCCTCGCTGACACTCAAGAGCACAAAGGTCTACAGTAACAACAGCTCCCAGTCAGGAGCCGGCATCTTCACGCAGGGCGGCTCGTTGACCCTTAAAGATAATAGCGCGGTTTACTTACGGATTGCTGGCGCGAATAATTCTATAGTGGGGGACGCAAAGGTCTTCCTCACAAGGCTTTGGATCAGAAGGAGGCTGGCCATGGGACCCTATTCGATGGATCTCCGGGAGCGGGTCGCGGCAGTGATCGATGAAGGTGAAGGCTCCCAACGTCAAGTCGCCAAGCGGTTCCGCGTCAGTGTCTCGTTCGTCACCCGACTGCTCCA
>JAFAHT010000186.1 GCA_019237095.1 Planctomycetaceae bacterium | reverse complement strand
TTGATCTGTTACGATTACCTCACGGCATAGGGAAGTCGGGATGGGGAAAAAGGGACGTCACTGAATAGCGATTTCTTAGCCCCTAAGCCGCTTGCATCAAGCGTTTACGCGCGTGTTCCCGAGGCTCGCTGCCCTCACAAACGGTCGATATCAGTGAAGTCCCTTTTTCCCTATCCTCCTACGAGGAGATCGATCTATGAAAGTGGTTGCACTGGAGAAAACGACGATGACAGTCGCTGAGCTGGCTGAGCTGGAAAAGGAGGGACCGGTCGTGTTGACCAGGGCAGGCCACCCGGTCGTTGCCGTCAAGGACCTTTCAGGATCTGACTGGGAGTCGGTTTCGCTTGCCTCGAATCCGAAGTTCATGGCCCTCATCGAGGAATCGCGACGATCGTATCGAGATTCGGGAGGGATCAGCCTGGAAGATCTTCGCCACGAACTGGACCTGGGAACAGCCACAGGCCCGCGCAGCTCGCAAGGCCGCAAGAAGTCAACCTGAGCCAGGGATCGCAAGACCAGGGATCGCAACTCCTGTCCATCAGCTCTCCGCCTCGCCAATCAGGTCGACCACCGTATCCAGGAACGTCTGGTCGTGGAAGCTGCTCTTGGTCAGGTAGAAGTTGGCGCCCACATCGAGGCCGCGGATCCGGTCTTCCTCGCGGTCCTTGTACGACACGATGATCACGGGAATGGCCTTCAGCCGGGCGTCATCCTTGATGTGAGCCACGAGCTGGATGCCGTCCATGCGGGGCATGTCGATGTCGCTGACCACCAGGTCGTAACGCCCGGAACGGACCGCGTTCCAGCCGTCCACGCCATCGACGGCGACGTCCACCGTGTAGCCGCGGTTCTCGAGCAATTGCCGCTCGAGCTCACGGACAGTGATCGAATCGTCCACCACCAGAACTCGCTTGGGACCCCGCGCTTCTTCAGGCACGGCCGCCTCGGCGCTCAGCCTCTTGATCTGGCGGCCGCTGAGCAAGTTGTCGATCGAGCGGATCAGGTCCTCGACATCGAGGATCAGAACCGGCCAGCCGTTCTCGAGCACCGACGAGCTATTGAGGTTGGGAACCTTGCCTAGCCGGGGATCGAGGGGCGCGACGCGGAGGTCGCGCTCGCCCAGGAACCGATCAACCACGACTCCGAAGCGGTGGCTGCGATCGCTGGCGACCACGACGGGAAGCCGGCTGTTCTCCCGCGGCGCAGCGGGAAGCTCGAGAACCTGCGCCGCCTCCACCAGCCCGACCGGCTGGTCGTCCAGAAACATGTGCGGCTTGCCCTCCAGGTCGCGAATGTCGTGACGATCGAGCATCAGGATCCGGTCGATGCGGTTGAGCGGGAAGGCGAACGGCTCGCCGGCAATCTCCGCCAGCAGGGCGCGGATCACCGACACGGTGAGCGGAAGCTGGAGGATGAACCGGGTCCCCTTGCCGAGCTGGCTGCTGACCCGGACGGATCCTCGAACCGCCTGAACCATGCTCTGCACCACGTCCAGGCCAACGCCCCGGCCCGAGATCTCCGTCACCTTCTCCTTGGTCGAGAAGCCGGGCAGGAACAGAAAATCGAGCAGCTCGGCCTCACTCAATCGGCTGACGACCGACGCGGTCGTCAACCCCCTTTCGACCACCTTGGCGCGCAGCCGGTCCAGGTCAATTCCCCGGCCGTCGTCGCCGAGGATAATCTGGAGCATCCCCGCACGGTGGCGAGCCTCCAGCCGGATTGTCCCCACCGGGTTCTTGCCGGCCGCGCGACGCTCCTCGGGCATCTCGAGCCCGTGATCCAGGGCGTTGCGGATCAGATGATTGAGCGGGGCCTCCAGACCGTCCAGGATGTCGCGATCGACGCCCGTGGTCTCGCCCACGACCTCGAACTTCACTTGCTTGCCAAGCTGGCGTGAGACGTCGCGTACCAGGCGCGGAAAACCGCGAACTCCGTCGGCCAGGGGACGCATCCGGCTGGCCAGCACTTCGTGGTGCAGCCGGCCCGAGAGGTCCTCGCTGCCGCGAGCGAATTCCTCGAGCGTCTCGAGCGTCTCACCCAGTCCCTCCAGGCAGCGAGCGGCCTGGCCCTTGGCCGTGGAGAGAAGCTCGCGCTCCGCGGCCGGCAGCGACTCGCCAGCGCTCGACAGGCGATCCTCGAGCCGCTGGAGCGTTTCCAGGAGTCCGGTCTGACGGCCCTTCAGAAGCAGTAGCGAATCGACAAACGGACGGAATCGGCGCGTCTGGACCAACGATTCCCCGGCCAGTCCCATCAGCCTTGTCAGGCTCTCCGCAGTCACGCGCACCACCCGGTCGGCCGGTTCCGCAGCGGCGGGACCGGGATCGGGCGCTGACGCCTGCGGAGGCGGCGAGGCCTGCGCCGCGATTGCCGGGGACGGTTCGGGCAGGGGTTGAGCCTGAGCTTGAGCAATGATCGGTGATTCCGGAATTGGAAGAGCGGTGGCAGGGGATGGCGTGGCCGTGGTTCCGAAGGCTTGCCCCGCCTGGACGGCGGCCAGGTTGGCTACCAGTTTCTCGATTTGGTCACCATGGGACGACTGCCACGACTCCTGCTCTCCCTCCGAAACCTTCGAGACCTGCACCAGCAGGTCCACACCTACCAGAAGCGCGTCGATGTGCGCCGGCTCAAGCCTGACTTGGCCTTTCTGAGCCGCGACCAGGCAATCTTCCATCGCGTGCGCCACCCGCACCGCCGCGCCTAGGCCCACAATCCGCGCCGCGCCTTTCAGCGAGTGCGCCGCGCGCATCAAGGGCTCGATCACCTCGGCCGTCGCACCAGTGCCCTCCAGCGCCACCAGGCCTTGCGACAGCACAGCCAGCCGCTCTTCCGCCTCCATGCGGAACAGGTCCATCATCGAAAAACCGCTCAGGTCGTCGCTCATTGCCCGATGCTCCGCAAGGCGGCGAAGACCCGTTGTTCGTCAAGGAAACTGACGCTTCGATCTTCCCAGGAAACGATCGCCTGACTGAAGCTGACCTCTGGGTTTGCCAGCGTCGAGGAGACACTGCGCATCTGGGAGCGGGGAAGCCGATGAACGCCGAGAACCTCCTCGGCCCCGAAGATCCAGCTTTCCGACCGCTCGCGATTGCGTAAGACGATCAGGCGCGAGCCTGTGGTCGCGCTCGATCCGGTTGCCGCGGTTTTTTCGGTTTCTGTGTTTGATCCATGAAAATGGAATTGGCTTGGGGATGATTGCGGGGACTCCAACCCGAGCAGACCGTGAAGGGAAATGCAGAGCTGCAACTGGCCCCGGAGGTTGACCAGACCGATCAAGATCGCATTGGAGCGATGAGGAATTCGGTGGATCGGACGAGGTACAGTCACCTCGGCAATAGCCTGCGTAGGAAATGCCATCCATTCCCGGCCCAGCCGGAAGATCAGAACACTGACCAGGTCGCGGTCGCTCAGGGCGGCGCTGGTACCGGCCGCGAGGCTGACCGTCTCGGGAGCTCCGGCCAGCCAATTCGTCCACTCGGCCAGGTAGTGCTGCGGGGCAGGCCGGTCGAAGAAGGTGCGGGCTGCCGACGCGAACACCGGACAGTTGCGACAGTGGATATGCGTCTCCAGCTCCGGACAGCTTCGATCGCCGGCTATCCCGATCCGATTCCAGCAATCGCCAGCGGCGATCGGCAGGCTTGGCAGCCCGGAATCCAAGCCCGAGAACCCAGCGCTCATCTCACCGCGCTCCCTTCCTCAAGATGGCCCGTTCCGCGCGGCGGCGAAAACCCGTGGCCGCGGCGGCGTCTCCCCGCCGCTCCGCGCTCAGGGCCAGAGCGAGCAAGGCCTCGTCATGCCCGGGATCGAGATAAAGCGCCTTTTGGAAGCACACCTCGCCCTTCGTCCGATTTCCCACCGACTGATGGATCATGCCCATCAGGTAATACGCCGGGGCGCTGGGGCCCTGCTGCCGCACAAATTGCTCGCAGAGCGCAACCGCTTCATCGTGACGCCCAAGATTCGCCAGCTCCGACGCTCGATCCAGGAGCGAGCCAGAGGCCACCACTTCGGACTCAGGCCGGAGTCGGGAAGGACTCTGAGACCCGAGACCCTGACCGGGTCGATAATCCGGCCCGGATCGGGCGTCTTCAGGAACCTGGGAAGTGGTGGTCCTTTCCGGGCTTTGCGGTGGCTGCCAGGTCAGCAGTTTGCGGGGCCAGGGCGCGGGCAGTTGAGGAGCTTGCCAGCTCAGAGTCTGGGCCGACTGGGCGGTGACCGGTCCGGGCGGCGACGGAGCCGTTGTCTTGCGATAGGTGAAGGCTCGACGATCGCCGGCTTGCGCGAACCCCGGATCGATGGCGCTGAGGTTGAGGCGATCCGCGTGGCCGATGATCAGCAACCCCTCCGCGGCCAGCAGGCGATCGAGAACCGTCATGACCCGGACGCGGGAGGGTTCATCCAGATAAATCAGCAGGTTTCGGCAAAAGAGCACATCGAACACGGGCTCGCCGGAGAGCAAGCCAGGATCGAGGATGCTTCCCTGGAGAAATCGGATCCGGGCGCGCAGCGAGGGGTCGATCTCGAATCCCTCGGGGTGGCTTCGAAAGTAACGGTCACGGAAACTCAGATCGCTGCCACGGAAGGCGTTGCTCGAGAAGACGCCGCGGCGGGCGACTTCGAGCCGGCGCGTGCTGACATCAATCGCATTAACCAGGTACCGCCGTGCGTCCAGGCCGATCTCCATGAGCGCGATGACGATGGAATAAGGTTCCTCACCCCCCGCGCAGGGAATGCTCAGAACGCGCAGCGGCGATCGCGCCGGTTTGGCAACCCAGCCGGCACGCACATGCTCCTGAAAGTGGCGGAAGGGTGCCTCGTCGCGGAAGAACCAGCTTTCCGGAACCACCACTTCCTCGATCAGGGCCTGGAGCTCGATCTCAGAGTCGCTGACCAGCGCGGTATAGCTGTCCACATCGCCCAGGCCCAGCTCGTTCATCCGGATCCTCACGGCGCGCGAAATCAGGGTCGAGCCGACCGCTGCCGGGTCCAGCCCGATCCGGTTGGTGAGCATCGCCCCGATCCTGTCCCAATCGCCTGACATCAGATCGACCCCGCCTGCGCTTTTTCTGCCGAAATTGATTCTCGATCGTCGTCCGCCGCGGTCCCGAAGAACGATTGTCGAAGTGGATTTTCCAGCACCCTGTCAACGGCGATCAACTGGACCATCTCGTGATCGATCTCGACGATCGCGCCCAGGTAAGGCGCCTGGGGAAGCTGAATGGACGAGGAGATCACCTGCTCCGGCTTGACCGAGGAGACATCGCTGACCTGCTCGGCGATGAGCCCCAGCAGCCAGCGGCGCTGCGCGCGAGGTTGCTCTCCCTGCTGGCTTCCGCTCGTCGCCGTCGTGGCTTGCCGGTCAGCCCCGGCAGCTTCGCCGGGCAGTCCTGGTTGCGACGGAGCGGCCGGGCGGCTATTGACAAGGATGATCCGAGTGCTGAGCCGATCGCGGCAACTCTCCGAGCCCAGCAAGACCCCCAGATCGACGACCGGCACGACCGTGCCGCGGTAATCGAACAGTCCCGCGAGGAAACCGGGCGCGTGGGGCAACCGGCGGAGATTGATCCTGGGCACGACCTCGACCACGCGCGCCACGTCGATCGCGTACCGGTTCTCGGCGGCTCGGAAGGTCAACAGTAACATGAGAGCTCAACTCTGCGGTTCCCGGGCAAGGCTCGGCTCACCCGGAGGACGTTGGCAGTGGGCTGCTTTCAACCTGCCCCACGGTGAATCGCGAGACCTCCTCCTTCAGGCCCCCGACTGCCTCGCGGAGGTTGTCGGTCGCCTTGTTGAACTCGCGCAGCGAGACCGAAGTCTGGTTGGCTCCGTCAGTGAGCCGGAGCATCGCCTCGCGGATCTGCTCGGCGCCCTGAGACTGCACGCGCATTCCTTCGGTCACCTGGTCGAAGCCCTGGTCGAGACCCTGCACCGCCTTGATGATCTGTCCAAGCTGGCTGCCGATCAATTGCACCTCGCTGACAACCTGACGCACCTGCTCGCTGAACTTGTCCATCTCCATCACGCCGGCCGAGACGCTGTACTGCATCTCCTTGACCATCCGCTCGATGTCGAGGGTCGAGACGGCGGTCTGGTCGGCGAGCCGGCGGATCTCGCGGGCGACGACGAGGAACCCCAGGCCGTACTCGCCGGCCTTCTCCGCCTCGATCGCGGCGTTGATCGACAGCAGGTTCGTCTGGTCGGCGACCTTGGTGATGGTGGTGACGACCAGGTTGATGTTCGCGGCGCGCTCGCTGATGACCGAGAGCTTCGAGCCGATCGAATCGGTGGACTCGGCGAGCTGCCGCATGGTCTGGTCCATGCCCGAGAGGGCCTTCTGCCCGGTCGAGGCCATCCGCGCCGCCTGGTTGGCGACCTGGTTGACCTCGTTCATCGTCTTCAAGAGCTCCTGGCTGGTCGCCGAGATCTCGTTGACGGCGGCGGCGGCCTCATTCGTCGAGGCACTGTAATCGTAGACGGCCTGCTCCTGCTGGCGACTGGTGGCGGAGATCTCCGTCGCGGTGGACAACAGCGCGATGCTCGAG